>CAYYSC010000001.1:0-6410 GCA_964474065.1 uncultured Rhodospirillales bacterium
AGTGACTGGAGTTCAGACGTGTGCTCTTCCGATCTCCGCGGCATCTACCACTTCGCTCAAATTGCCGACCTGGACGAAAACGCGGTTGCCGAACTGGACTTGGCACTGGATTTCCGTGGCCGGATTGACCGGGAAGAGTGGATTGATCAAGCGCGCCAGTTGATGAAATCCGAACGACCGGAATAGCTTTTCAGGCGCCCTGTCTTATCCGTTCCATGGGTCAGCGCGGGGTGTCAGCCGTCCAGCCGGCCGGGATTGAGTACGTCGTTCGGGTTGAATCCGGCGCGGATGCGTTGCTGCAAGGCAACGATCCCAGGCGCCATCGGCGGAAATACCGAAACAGCGGACCGCAGGCCCGCGGACGCTCGGATGAGAGTGGCGTGGCCGCCTTGGTGATTGGTCAACGTCTGCCGGATCACGGCGGCTCCCCCGTCGGCCAAGTCTGGATCGGCCGCCAACCAGATCAAGCCGCCACCCCAGTCGAGAAACCCGGCCAGCGCGACCTGCCGGGACAACTCCGCCCACAATTCCGGCGCGCTCGCCGGTGGCACCGAAAGCCGCCAAACCGGCCTTTCCGGCGGTTCCTGAAGCGTGGCCACGTCCCGAACCGCCCGCCACCGAGCCAGGCTCGTTCCGGAGTCCAGGCGCGTGCGTTCCGGTGCGACGGCCGCAAGCAACGCATCCACCGCGTCCATGCGAGCCTGCACGGACTGGGGAAAGCCCTCGATCCGCAGTAAGGTCTCCTGTGACTCCGGCAGGTGGGCAGCGCCGGAAACGTCGTGCGGGCTCTGCAGCGCCAGGGTCATGGCCTCAACAGCCTCGCCAACGGAGAGACCGTGCAGCACCAGGGTCTCCGTCTCTTCCGGCGCGGGCAGAACCTTCAGCGTCACCTCGCTCATCACGGCGAGCGTGCCCCAGCTTCCTGCCAGCAGCTTGCACATGTCGTAACCGGTGACGTTTTTGACCACCTTGCCGCCGCCTTTGAAAGCCTCGCCGCGACCGCTGACCGCTTCCACCCCCAGGAAATGGTCTCGCGCCGCGCCGATCTTGAAGCGGCGGGGGCCGGAGAGATTGGCGGCCAGTACCCCGCCAACGGTGCCCATGCGCGCCGGACCGCCGAGCAGCGGGCCATAGTCCACAGGCTCGAACGCCAATTGCTGGTTGGCGTCGGCAAGCGCATTCTCGATGACCCAGAGCGGCGTGCCGGCCCCGCAGGTAATCACCAACTCGTTTGGTTCGTATTCTCGGATTCCGGCAATTTTGGAAATGTCCAGCAAGTATTCCGTGTTGGTAGGCCGGCCTATGCTGCGTTTTGTGCCGGCGCCGATTACCTCGGTGGGCGCTTTCCGGTGGACCAGAAAGCCGACCATGTCCGTAAGCGTCTTGCCGTCGCTGGGGCGCAGATGGGTGGTCACGATGCGGTCTTCTTTAAAAACGGGGCAAGTCCGGAAACGGCATCTGGCCGGCGCGGATGTGCATGCGGCCCAATTCGGCGCACCGGTGCAGCGTTGGGAACACCTTGCCGGGATTCAGGAGTTGCTGCGGATCGAAGGCGCACTTGAGCCGCTGCTGATGCTTCAGGTCATCCTCCGTAAACATGGAGGGCATCAGGTCGCGTTTCTCAACGCCGACGCCGTGCTCGCCAGTCAGAACGCCGCCGACCTTGACGCAAAGCTTCAGGATGTCGGCGCCGAACTCCTCCGCCTTTTCCAGCTCGCCGGGCTTGTTGGCATCGTACAGGATCAGCGGATGCAGGTTGCCGTCGCCGGCATGGAAGACGTTGGCGACGCGCAGGCCGTAGTGCTCCGACAACTCGGCCATGCGGTTCAGCACCTTCGGCAGGGCGCCGCGCGGGATGGTGCCGTCCATGCAGTAATAGTCCGGGGAGATGCGGCCGACGGCCGGGAAGGCGGCCTTGCGCCCTGCCCAGAAATTTTCGCGCTCCTCCTCCGTCTCGGAGATGCGCAGCGAGAGGGAGCCGGAACCCTCCGCAATCATGCGCACGCGTTCGATCAACTCGTCCACCTCGGCCTTGGGCCCGTCCAGCTCAACGATCAGCAGGGCCTCCACGTCCAGCGGATAACCGGCGTGGACGAAGTCCTCGGCAGCGTGGATCGCGGGACGATCCATCATCTCCATGCCGCCCGGAATGATTCCCTCGCCGATGATCCGGGCCACGCAATCGCCGGCGCTTTCGTTCGAGGGGAAGCCAATCAGCAGGGCGCGGGCCGTCGCCGGCTTCGGCAATATGCGCACGGTGACTTCCGTGATGACGCCAAGCAGGCCTTCGGAACCGCAAATCACGCCCATTAGGTCGTAGGTCTCGGCATCAAGGTGCTTGCCGCCGACCCGGATCACCTCCCCGTCCATCAGCACCATCTCGACGCCGAGAATATTGTTGGTGGTCACCCCGTATTTCAGGCAGTGGACCCCGCCGGAGTTCTCCGCAACGTTGCCACCGATCGTGCAGGCGATCTGGCTGGATGGGTCCGGCGCGTAGTAAAATCCATGATGCGAAACGGCCTGAGTCACGCCGAGATTGGTTACCCCGGGCTGTACGACGGCGCAGCGGTTGGCGAGATCGACATCCAGCACCTGACTGAACTTGCCGAGGCCCAGCGTGATGCCATCGGCAAGCGGGAGCGCGCCGCCGGAAAGGGAGGTCCCCGCGCCGCGCGGCACGATCTTGACGTTGTTCGCGTGGCAGTATTTGAGGACCGCCGAGACTTGCTCCGTCGTTTCGGGCAATACCACGATAAGGGGCAATTCGCGGTAGGCGGTCAGTCCGTCGCTCTCGTAGACCCGCCGCTCGTTTTCCTTGTGGATGACGCTTTCCGCGGGCAGCAGCTGGCGGAGATCCTCCGCGATCTGGGCACGGCGGGCGATAACGGAAGCATCGGGGTCGGGCATGCGGAGCATGGCTGGTCCTCATTCACGCGAAGATCGTCCGCGGGTAAATTCCACCATATTCAACACGGAAAGGGCGCGGCCAGATGGCTTCGCGCCCTACGGAAACCGGAATGGCCTGCAGGCCCCCCGCGATAGGATCAGCCCTGCCGTGCCTTGAACTTGCGAATCGTCTTGTTGATCACATAGACGCGGCCGCGGCGCTTCACCATGCGGCTGTCCTTGTGACGGTTCTTGATGGTTTTCAGCGAGTTGACGACTTTCATGCCTTCAGCCTTCGGCGGCGGTGATCTTCGGTCGGAAAATACGAAGGTCGTTGTATAGGCTGGCGCGACCCCGCAAGTCAAGCTGCGGCAGATCCGCGGCCCTACATCGCCGCCTCCACCTCACAAAACGTCTCATTGTAACAGGCGCCGTCCTCAATGTCCGTGCGGATGTCCGCATTGAGCAGGGCATTGATGGTTTGTCCCGTAGGGCTGGTTTTCAGCCATGTCCCCTTGGGCGTGTAAAGCACCCCGGGCCGCACGGCTTCGGTGACGCGCGCGATCAGATGCACCTCGCCCCGGTCGTTCCTCAGCCGCACGGTCTGGCCGTTGCCGACCTTCCGTGCCGCGGCGTCGGCTGGGTTGATCTCTACCTCTTCCGGCCCGCTGGAGGCCGCCCCGCCGCCAAAGGTGGCATTGATGCGTCTGTCGGAAGAGGGCGAGATAACAATGAGAGGGAATTGCTGCGGCACCGGCTCGTACCGTGGCAGGCCGTAACCGAAGCGCTCCTCAAGCTCCCGGCTGAACAACTCGATCTTGCCCGACAGGGTGCCCGGCTCCACGGTCTCGCAGAGGATCAACTCGTGCCGCCCGTCGGATGTCATGGGAATGGCGGTATCCAGCGGCAGCCTGCTTGGCCGCTGGCCCTGGAGTTTCTGATCCGCGTCCGCAAACGCGGCGTCCATCAGGTCGTGATCGCTTTCCCGGAAGATCGGATCGTCGAAGCCGAAACGCGCTGCCAGGCGGCGGAAAATTTCCGTGTTCGGCAAGGACTCGCCGACGCAGGGGATCACCGGCTCGCCCCGTTGCAGGTATTGGTGTCCGTACGCGCCGTAGATGTCCGCATACTCGAAATGGCTGGCGGCGGGAAGCACCACGTCGCAATAGGCCATGCTGTCCGTCATCACGACGTCCGCACCGGCGATGAACAGGTCCTCTTGCGCCAGGGCGCGGCGCATGCGGTTCTGGTCCGGGTGCATGGCGACGGGATTGTGATTATAGACCATCATCGCCCGGATCGGCGGATCGAGGTCCGCATCCAGCAGCTTTTCCGAGATATCGACGATATTGATCGTGCGCGTACCATCCGGCGCCAGATCAGGCCGTTGCAGGCGGCCGGTGGTCTTGGGAAAGCTTGCGCCGGGCCGCGCGAACACGCCTGCGCCGCGGCGGCCATGGTTGCCCGTCAGCGGCTGCAGGGCCATGGCGGCGCGAATGCCGGAGCCCCCGCTGTGGCCGCGCTCGATGCCGTTGCCGACGGAAACCCCGACATTGTTGCCTGCCGCGTACCAGTCGGCGAATTGTTGGAACGTACCCGCATCAACTCGGCAGATCTGCTCCACGTCCGCTACGGTATGCTTGCGCGCATGGGCCATATAGGCCTCGTAGCCGTCGACCCAGCGTTCAATGAAGGTGCGGTCGTGGGCGCCACGTTCTTCCAACGCCGCTGCCATGGCGAGCGCCAGCACCACATCCGTACCGGGATGGATCGGAATGTGCAGGTCCGCCTGCTCTGCCACCTTGGTCCGCTTCGGGTCTATTACCACGAGCTTGGCGCCACGCGCAGCCTTCGCTGCGTTGATCGCCCGCATCAGGTGCAGGTTGGAGACGGTGACGTTGTTGCCCCAGACCACGATGAGGTCGGAATCGGCTATCTGCTCTGGCGGCATGCCGGGCGCCGTCCCGTAGAGGCTCTGGTAGGCCGAGCCACGGACGAGGCCGCAAAACGGCCCACGAGAAAGAAACGAGGCGCCAAGCCTGTGGAAGAACCGGCGGTCCATCGAGCCGCCGGCAAGCTCCCCATGCGGTCCCGCATAGTTCAAGGGCAGCACCGACTGCGGTCCGTACTGGTCAATTGCCCTGGTAAATCCGGCGTGGATCAGGTCGAGTGCCTCGTCCCAGGAAATCAGCTCGAACTGATCCGAGCCGCGCGGGCCGGTCCGCTTCAGGGGCTTGGTCAACCGTGCCGGGCCGTGCACGAATTCCGGGTAGTAACGGGCGACCTTGTTGCAGATCACGCCCGCCGTGTAGGGATTGGCTTTCGAGCCGCGCACTTTGACGATTTCGTCGCCTTTCACGTCGACCGACAAGCTGCAGGTGTCCGGACAGTCCAGCGGGCAGACGCTTGGCTTCACGAGCGTGTCAACGCCGGCGGCGAGCGGTGCTTCGGGCATCGGTATAACTCCGGCTGACGCGGCCTGTCCCTTACGGCTGCCGCGCGGGCAAATAGTACTCGAACCAATCGACGGTCTCGTTCATGACTTGCGTGAACGCCGGCTCGACGTAAACTTCGTAATGGCCAAATCCTTTTAGCACGGCGAGCTTCTTCGGCTCACCCGCTTTTTCGTACAAGGCCACGGACTCTTCCGGCGGCACCAGCCGGTCGTCATCCGTCGTGATGAACAGGATGGGCCTGGGTGCGATCTTATCCACGACCCATTCCGGATGGAATTGCAGCGTCTCGTCGATGTAGTCGAGCGGCAGGGTGTTGATCGCATTGGGATTTTTGGCCCGCGCCTCCGCTGCTAGAGCGGCGGACTGCCGGTCCGGCAGCAGGATTTCGCTACGGTCCGCCCATTCCGACTCGCCGTCGAGCACGCGCTTCTCCCGATCTGCCTTGGACAGGGCGAGCAGGTCGACCCATTCGTCCGGCCGGCGCACACTGCGCATCCAGCGGGCGCCATGGCCCACGCCGACGCAGGAGACCACGCACTTCACCCGCTGGTCGGTTGCGCCGACCCATGTAACGGTCGCGCCGCCATAGCTGGTGCCGTAGAGCCCGATTCGGTCCTCGTCGACATTGTCCTGTAACTGGAGAAAGGTAATGGCGGCCTGCGCGTCGGCCACCCGGCTGTAGGGCGCGAGGCGGGAGCGCTGCCCCTCGCTCTCGCCCCAGCCTTTGTAGTCGAAGGTCAAAACCACATACCCCGCCTCGTTCAGTACGCGGGCGTTGTCCGGCAGGTAGAGGTCCTTCACGCCGGTATAGCCGTGGCAGAGCACAATTCCGGCCCGTTGTTCGCCGGTCTGGAGGCCATCCGGCAGGTAGAGGTCACCCTGGAGCTTATAGCCTTCGCTGTAGAATTCGACGGGCGTCACCATATCCATGGTCTCCTCGTCCAAGTTTGTCGTTGCCAGGCACGCTATCCAGCCTGGAGTCTGTGCGCAACGGGCCAGTCGGATGTCGGCCGCTGGTGTCCGGGCCGCAAACTTGCGCACAGGGAAAATGGCGTTGGCCGCTTG
>CAYYSC010000001.1:6420-14069 GCA_964474065.1 uncultured Rhodospirillales bacterium
TTCGAGAGGGCTGAGGATGGACCGGCCGCCTATCCGTTCAACCGATCCGGAGCCGGGCATGGAGCCAGGCCTGTTTCAGCGTGAGGACTATCAGGATCACTTCAATCGCGTTCGGATTGAGCGTTCGCGGGACGAGTTGCTGACGCCGTTCGGCAAGGCCACGCTGGCGGACCGCTACCTGATGCCGGGCGAGTCCTTCCAGGACCGTTTCGTGCGGGTGGCAAGCCATTTCGCGGACGATTCTGCCCATGCCCAGCGTATCTACGATTACATCTCAAAGCTCTGGTTCATGCCGGCAACGCCGGTGCTTTCCAACGGAGGCACCAGCCGCGGGCTGCCCATTTCCTGCTACCTGAACGAGGCAGGCGATTCGCTGGAAGGCATTGTCGATCTCTGGACGGAAAATGTCTGGCTGGCGGCGCGGGGCGGCGGTATCGGCAGCTATTGGGGCAATCTCCGTTCCATCGGTGAGCGGGTGGGGGAGATCGGCAAGACTTCCGGCGTGGTGCCTTTTATCCGGGTCATGGACTCGCTGACGCTCGCCATCAGCCAGGGCAGCCTGCGCCGCGGCAGTGCCTCTGTCTACCTGCCGATTCATCATCCGGAGATCGAGGAATTCATCGAGATCCGTCGGCCGACGGGCGGCGATTACAACCGAAAGGCTCTGAACCTGCACCATGGCGTGACGCTGACCGACGCGTTCATGCGCGCGGTGCAGGAGGATGGCACCTGGACGCTAATCAGTCCGAAGGACGGCTCGGTTCAGAAGACCGTCTCAGCCCGCTCACTCTGGATCCGGCTGTTGACGGCGCGGATGGAGACGGGCGAGCCGTATCTGATCTTCATCGACACGGTGAACCGGGCGCGCCCGGAGCATCACAAGCTGGCCGGTCTGGAGGTAAAAACCTCGAATCTCTGCTCCGAAATCACGCTGCCGACCGGCCCCGACCATTTGGGCAAAGACCGGACCGCCGTCTGCTGCCTCTCCTCCCTGAATCTCGAAAAGTACCGGGAATGGGAGGAGCATCCGACCTTTATCGAAGACGTGATGCGGTTCCTCGACAACGTGTTGCAGGACTACATCGAGCACGCACCGGAGAGCATGGAACGTGCAAAGTACGCTGCCATGCGCGAACGGAGCGTCGGCCTGGGAGTCATGGGCTTCCACTCTTTCCTGCAGGCGGAGCGCATTCCGTTCGAATCGGTAATGGCCAAGGTCTGGAACGTGCGCATGTTCCGGCACGTAAAGTCCCAGGCGGACACTGCAAGCCAAGTGCTGGCGGCGGAGCGCGGACCGTGCCCGGACGCTGCCGACTATGGCATGCAGGAGCGTTTCAGCCACAAGCTGGCGGTGGCGCCGACGGCATCGATCTCCATCATCTGCGGCGGCTGTTCACCGGGAATCGAGCCGATAGCCGCGAATGCCTTCAATCACAAAACGCTCTCCGGCTCCTACCTGGTGCGCAACCGGGCGCTGGCGGACGTTCTGGCGGAGCATGGCCGCGATGATCCGGAGACTTGGTCCTCGATTACCACCCGGGAGGGCTCCGTGCAGCATCTGGACTTCCTGTCCGAGCAGGAGAAGGACGTGTTCAAGACGGCCTTCGAACTGGACCAGCGCTGGGTGATCGATCATGCCGCGAACCGGCAGCCCTATATCTGCCAGTCGCAGAGCCTGAACCTGTTCTTGGCTGCCGATGTGCACAAGCGCGACCTTCACCGCCTGCACGTTCGCGCCTGGGAAAAAGGCTGCAAAAGCCTGTACTATGTGCGTTCCAAGTCGTTACAGCGTGCCGACGTGGTCAGCATCGTCCCGCCCCCCCATCACGCGCGGGACGACGATGACTGCCTGGCTTGCCAGTAGCAGAGCGGGGCCAATTTCTGATCCATGGCACTGTTAGACCCGAAACCGACCTACAAGCCGTTCGCCTATCCCTGGGCCTATGAGGCGTGGCAGTTGCAGCAGCGTCTGCACTGGCTGCCGGATGAGGTGCCGCTGGCCGACGACGTGCGCGACTGGCAGCGCTTCCTGACCGACGGCGAGCGCAACTTGCTCACCCACATCTTCCGCTTCTTCACCCAGGCGGATGTGGAGGTCAACAACTGCTACATGAAGCACTACGCCCAAGTGTTCGAGCCGACGGAAGTGCAGATGATGCTGGCGGCCTTCTCCAATACGGAGACCATCCACATCGCCGCCTACAGCCATCTGCTGGACACCATCGGCATGCCGGAAGTGGAATATTCCGCCTTCTTCCACTACCAGGCTATGCGCGACAAATACGATTATATGCAGCAGTTCCGGGCGGACTCGAAACGAGCCATCGCGCTGACCATGGCCGTGTTCGGCGCCTTCACGGAGGGAGTGCAGCTGTTCGCGAGTTTTGCCGTGCTGCTGAACTTCCCGCGCTTCAACAAGATGAAGGGCATGGGCCAGATCGTGGCTTGGTCGGCACGCGACGAGACCCTGCACACGCTGAGCGTTATCAAACTATTCCGCACCTTCGTCGAAGAATATCCAGAGGCGTGGGAGGCTGACCTGGCGGGCAAGATCCGGCAAGCTTGCGAGACCATCATCGACCATGAGGACGCGTTTATCGACCTGGCCTTCGAGTTGGGGGAGGTGGAAGGGCTCTCGCCGGAGGAGGTTAAGCGCTACATCCGCTTCATCGCCGACCGGCGGCTCTCGCAGCTCGGGCTGCCATTGATCTACAAGATCGAGCGCAATCCTCTGCCCTGGATGGACGAAATGCTGAACGCGGTCGAGCACGCCAACTTCTTCGAAAACCGCGCGACTGAGTACACCCGCGGCGCCACCCGCGGCACCTGGGAAGAGGCGTTCGACTGACGGCAGCGCCAATGCGGCCGAACGGTTCATCGCCAGCTGAAGGTTCGCCATGCGCTGTTGCTGGCGCATACGGCATCAAATTTTTTAATAGGCAAATGAGAATTATTCTCATATCCTTTTTTGATCGGTACAAGCTTCCTTGGTGAGATTGCTCTGAAGTCGGCTCGGCGCGAATTCGCAGTGAAATCCACAAATCCGGCGTGGAAACCGAACAAATCGAGGTATGGGTGAGGCCAGGAAACGTCTCACGCCTGGAAGTTTAACTGGCGGGATGGCTTATTTGTTGCTCGGATATTGACATGCGATTGTATACAAATGTAAGAAGTTCGCATGCGTCGAATAATTGGCGTTGAGGGTGAGCGCCGGGTTCGGAACGCGAGGAAGGCATCCGATGCTGAGAAGTGCGTGCGGCCAGCGTGATGAATAGCGGCGCTTCGTCACTCAAGGTTGGGAAGCGGTTCGTCGCTGCCGAGGACGCGTCTGAATTGGTCATCGCTGGCTTTGCTGAACTCGTATCGCGGATGTGCCCGTTCGACCGGTGGTGCGCTTTCACCCAGGCCGTCGGTTACGGTACGACGGTGGGCCGGCGGCAATGGTCGGCCGGCGAGACCCGGCGGCTTCAGGAAATCCTCGGACCCTATGCAGCGGAATTCCCAGAGCCGGCGCAGCTCTTGCGCCGCTCGCTTTCTGCGTATGTGGAGGAAATGGCGCTGCATAGCCGACTGGCTCAACGGTCATCCTGGCGTCCCCGCCTGGAAATCGAAGGCGCTGGCCAGTTGGAAGACGCCATCGCTCGCGGCGGCGTCGTGCTATGGATTCTGCCCCAGCGGTTCGCGACGCTTCTTACCCGGCTGGCGGCCTATGACGCGGGCTGGCCGCTTTGTCACCTCAGTCATTGGGCGCATGGCCCTTCCACGACGGCATTCGGTCAAGCCTTCCTCACGAAACGTCAGCGCCGGATCGAGGACCGCTTGTCCGACCGGGTGACGATAGGTCCTGAGGGGGCTGTTGCGGCCCTGCGCGAACTGAGCAGGCGGCTGCACGGCGGCAGCCTCGTCAGTTTTCGCGGCATTGCCACCGGCAGTCAGCCGAAACGCTATCCTTGGCTCGGGGGCTATCTGGATCTTGCTTTGGGGGCGCCGGCCATGGCGATCCGCCACGAGGCCCCGCTGTTTTTGGTATCGGTAGGGCGCATTCCAGGAGGATTCCGCATCGCCTTTTCGCCGCTGCGAGACGCTGCTGAACTCGGAGCGGAAGAGTGTGGCGCCCGGTTTTCCGAAGCCTACGAGCGCGTTGTCCGCGCCGAGCCAGACCTCTGGCCGGTGACCTATTCTCAGATTGGGACGGAACCCTGACCGCGAGTTTCGTTCCGGCAGGTTATCTTGCCCTGATAATCCGAGCACGTTGCGGATGCCGGCGGCTTGTATAAGGTGCCGTTCTTATCCGCGCTCAACGTTCCGAACAAGAAACGCCGTCCATGTCAAAACCGCTCTCTGATATCTTTGTTGTCAGCCTGGAGCAGGCCGTCGCCGCGCCGCATCTGACCTGCCGCATGGCCGATGCCGGTGCCCGGGTCATCAAGCTGGAACGCGCCGATGGCGCCGGCGACTTCGCCCGTGGCTACGATCAGCACGCCCACGGCATGTCGAGCTATTTTGTCTGGCTTAACCGGGGCAAGGAATCGCTCGCCCTCGACATCAAAAAGCCTGAAGACATGGCCCTGCTCCACCGGCTGCTGGCCAAGGCAGATGTCTGGGTGCAGAATTTGGCGCCCGGCGCGATGAACCGGGCAGGCCTTGGATCGGTCACGCTGCGGGAGAAGTACCCGCGGCTCATCACGGTCGATATTTCCGGCTACGGCAATGCCGGGCCTCCGTATGACGAGATGAAGGCATACGACCTGTTGGTGCAGGCCGAAAGTGGCATCACCGCGATTACCGGCTCGCCGGAGGAACCGGGCCGTGTTGGCGTTTCGATCTGTGATCTGACCACCGGCCTCAACGCCTATACCGCCGTGCTGGAAGCGCTGATCGACCGTGGACGGACGGGCAGGGGGGCGGGCATTCAGGCTTCGCTGTTCGGCTCCATGGCCGACTGGATGGCCGCGCCGCTGATGGCCTATGAGCAGTCGGGCGCCATCTGGCCGCGCAATGCGTTGCGCCATCCGCTGATGTGCCCGTACGGCGCATTTTCCTCCAGCGACGGCTCCAAAACGCTCGTCGCTTGCCAGAACGAACGGGAGTGGGTGCGGTTCTGTGAACATGTGCTGCACGACCCGGGCTTCGCGAAAGACCCGCGCGCGGAGACGAACGTGATCCGCGTTGCCAACCGCAGTTATGTCGAAGGACGGATCGAGGAAAGCACCCGACAGATCACGCGGGAGGAATTCCACGCGCGCCTGCGCCAGGGCGACATTGCCTATGGCGCGGTCAACACGATCCCGGATGTCTCTCAGCACGGAGCGCTCCGCCGCATTACGGTGGGCACGCCGAACGGCGAAATCTCCTACCCTGCACCTGCCGCGATTCGCGGCGAGCCGCGCGATGATTACGGCCCCGCGCCGGGATATGACGAACACGGAATGAAAATCCGCGAGGAGTTCAACAAATGAATACACCCGCTCAGGATCTGGAACACCTGAAGGATTGGATCGGCAAGACGGAGGAAGTGGACGACGTCGTCACCCAGTTCCAGATCCATGGCCTTCGCGCGCTGTTCGACGATCCGACGGTCCCGAAGGAAGGGGACGCCTGCGGCCCGATGGATCACTGGTGCTTCTTTAATCCCCGGGTTCCTCAGAGCCAGATCGGCGAGGACGGACACCCGAAGCGCGGCGGTTTCATGCCGCCGGTGCCGCTACCCCGCCGCATGTTCGGCGGCTGCCGGGCAACGCACCACCAGCCCTTCCGTGTCGGCGAGAAGGTCCATCGCAAGAGCACGATTTCCGACGTGGTGATCAAGCCCGGCCGCACGGGCACGCTGGTCATCTGCACCGTGAAGGTGGAGATGCGGGGCCAAAGTGGTCTGGCAATCGAGGAAGAACAGGACATCATCTACCGGGACAACCCGCCGGAGGACGCGAAGGACGGCAATGTCGGCAAGACCAACCCGGCGCCGGCCGATCACGACTGGATTCGCACGATCACGCCGGACCCGGTCATGCTGTTCCGCTATTCAGCCGTAACCTTTAACGGCCACCGCATTCACTACGACCGCAAGTACGCGACGGAGGTCGAAGGCTATCCGGGCCTGATCGTGCACGGGCCGCTGACGGCGAGCCACATGCTCTATCTCTCGATGGACAACAATCGCGCCAAGACGGTGAGGACTTTCAACTTCCAGGCGCGCGCGCCGCTGTTCGACATCGCCCCCTTCCAGGTGGCGGGAAAGGTGAACGAGGACGGCTCCAACAGCCTGTGGTCCATCACCCCCGACGGCAATGTCGGCACCTTGGCTACGGTAACGTACGTCTAGGAGCCGCTGTTCTCGGAGGGCGGATTTTGTCTTCAGTGGCCCGGCGGTTCGGACGCTTCCGCCAGGGCCGCCGGGCCGATCGTTTGACGGGACTTCGCCCCCTTACACGTTCGGCATTACCTCGGCCGCGAATGCTTCCATCCGATCGAGCATCTGCTGCCGGTCGTTCGCCGTCAGGTTGATGACCATCATTTCCATCCCGGCTTCCTCGAACGCCTTGATGTCGGCGACGCGATCGCTGGCAGAGCCGGTCATCGGCATCCGGCTGCTGTCGTCCATTTTCCGCTCGGTCTCCAAGTGCAGCGGGCTGTTATAGGCCAACCTCACCTCCGCCGGGTCGCGCCCGGCCTCCGCCACTGCCTGTTTTACCCGCTCCGCCCGTTCACGGTAGGCTTCCGGCGTCGCCAGACGGAATTTCGGATTGCTGCCAAAGGGATACCAGACGTCGCCGAGCGCCGCGACGCGCCGCATGGCCGGCCCGCTTTCGCCGCCGATCCAGAGCGGCGGATGCGGCTTCTGCACGGGTTTCGGCGCGAAGATCAGGTCTGAGAACTTGACGAACTCGCCCTCGTAGGAAGGATTCTCCTGCGTCCAGCACGCCTTCATCGCCTCGATGTATTCGTTGGTCACCTGACCGCGTTTTTCAAACTCGACGCCGAGAGCTTTGAACTCCTCCCGCATCCAGCCGGTGCCGCAGCCAATGGCGATGCGCCCGCCGGAAAGCACGTCCATGGTCGCGATCGATTTTGCCATGAACAACGGGTTGCGGTGCGGGATTACGGCGACGGATGACAGGATGCGGACTTTCTTGGTAGCCGCGGCGAGCCAGGCCATCAGCGTGAACTGCTCCATGCAGTCGCCTTCGCCTTCCTTCGTCCAGGGGAATTCCCCCGTGTCGCTGTAGGGATATTTCGCCTCGATCTGGCGCGGGCAGACGATGTGGTCCGAGACGGTCAGATAGGCAAAGCCGAGCCGGTCTGCAGCTTCCGCGATGGCCGTGATGTCTTCGGCTGTCGCAAGCGGGCCTCGGAAGGGAGCGCTGATACCGAATTGCATGGCGTTTACTCCGGGTTTTTGGTTTGGGGGGCTTCGGAAGCAGGTGCGCGCCAGTCGATGCCGGCCACCAGCTTCGCAAATTCTTGCCGATAAGCGGCAGCCTCGGCCAGCGGGGCGATGCCGATGGTGCGCAGGTATTGGCAGTTGCGGAATCGGATCGTCTGAAACAGGGCTACCGGCTTGCCGTCCCAGGTCGCCTCCGCCTCCGTGGCGACTGCCGGGTCCGAACCGATTTGTTCTTCTCGGGAGGAGAGGGCTGTCACATTGGCCA
>CAYYSC010000001.1:14079-26258 GCA_964474065.1 uncultured Rhodospirillales bacterium
TGCAGGGAGCGGAGGATATGCTCCGCGTACACAAGCCTTCCATTCGCCCAGGCGGTGCAGTCACCGCCCAGGGAGCTGCCGATTGCGAAGAGGGGTCGGAAACTCTCGTCCTCGAACGGCCCGCGCTCGAGGAGTACGGCGCTGTTGTTGGAGACGACCTGAAAGAGAACAAAGCGCTCCGTGGACTCAAAGACAAACGGCAGCGCCTCGCGCGGGTTGCTGCGGGTTTCGCTGATTCGGATGGAGGCCAAGGTTTCTTCGATCACCGCTCGGCGCGGCTCGGTCAAAAGCAGGAGCGGTGCCTGCGCCGTCACCAGCAAGGTCACGTGGGGTGCCTGCACCAGAAGGAGCCATTTTGCGAATGGATGCCCCCCCACCAGCTGACGACCGCGCCCGATGACGGCGGAATGGCCATTCTGGTCGATCCCCAGGGTTGCATCCAGCTCGATGCCCTCCTCGGCCAGCGCGTCTGGATCCTGTAGCAGCCCTTTGGAGACGGCATTGTAAGCGTCCGCAGGCAGTTCGGTTATCAGAATGGAAGCTTCCACGTCCGGCCACACCACGCCGGGAAATCCCTTATCCTCTTCAAACCCTTCGGGCAGATCCATCATCACATAACTGCCGCGAAGCTGCTGCAACTCAGCCGCTGCTGGCGCCGTGAGGGTCGCCAGAAGGCCGAAGACCAGGGCAAGGGCAGACCGGAAGCGAAATAGAATGGCTAGCCCTCCACGATCCGGCCGCTGATCGTGCGGGTCTGGCCGCGAAACAACGCGATCATCAGACCGTCCTGGTTGCGGACCTCCACATCGTAAATGCCGGTGCGTCCTGCCTTTCCTGCTTCCCTTGCCGTGGCCGTGAGCCGGTCGCCCGCCCGGCCCGGCGCAAGGAACGTGACCTGGCAGGTTTGGGCCAGGGCAGGCTGGTTGCAGGAGTTGCTGGCGTACGCCATCGCGGTGTCGGCCAGCGTGAAGATATAGCCACCGTGCACGACCTCGAGGCCATTCAGCAGGTTTTCGTGGACAACCATGCTAGCGGCTGCCGTTCCATCGCCAACTGCCTCGATCTCGATTCCCACATGCCGGGAAGCGCGGTCGCGGGCGCCCAACGCCTCCGCTACGGCTTCGGCGATGACCTGTCCGTCCATTGGATGGGCGGCAGCTTCGCTCATTCCGGCTTGCTGCTCTGCATGGACGGACGCTGGCTGAATTCCTCGAACCAAGCCGCCAAGGCTGGCCGGTTGTCTCGCCAAAGCCACTCGCTGAAACGGAAATCCAGATAACCAAGGGCGCAGCCGGTGCCGATGGCGGCGGCGTCTACCCCGGACAGGGCGGAAACTTCGTTTTCCATGGCGTCCAAGACGTTGCTGATCTTGAAGCTCTGCCCCTTGATCCAGTCGTCCCAGCGCTTGTCCTCGGGCCTCAGGAATGTCTCGTAGCGCAGCAGCAGCGCGGCATCGAGCAGCCCCTCGGCCTGGCTCTCCCGCCGCTGCACGGACCAGTCACCGGCCGGATAGAGACTGCCGCCGGTTTGGTCATCCAGGTAGCGCATGATGATCCGGGAATCGAACAGGGCCTCGCCGCTGTCGAGGATCAAGGTCGGAATCTTCACGACCGGATTGGCGGCCTTGATTTCGGCGTTCGGATCAATCGGGGCGGTGCTGGCGTGAACCATTTCCACTTTGTCTGAAAGGCCGAGTTCCGTCACCGCGACTCGGCATTTGCGGACATAGGGGGAGGCAGGGGAGCCGAGGAGCTTCATCTTGCTGTTTCCCACGCTGAAATTGCGAACAAGTTGCCGCCACGTCACCGATAGGGCTTGCTCCCCCATAGTTGGCCGTGGCTTTCTGAGCATTGGTTTTTAGCAGGGCCGGTTCGGATGCGATACGGCCAAGGTTTTCCGGAGGTTTCCTTCCCATGACGGACCGCCTGTTCGAAGGGCTGCTGGTCTTGGACATCGCCAGCTTCATTGCCGCGCCCGTTGCCACGACGATTCTCGCCGATTTCGGCGCGGAAGTGGTCAAGGTGGAAGCCCCGGGGGGCGACGGCTATCGCAACCTTCACGCCGGCGCGGGCATGCCGGATGCCGGCGGCCGGGATTTCGCGTGGATGGCGGACAACCGCTCCAAGAAGGGCCTGTGCCTCGATCTGGCCAGCGACGGGGGGCAGGAGATCCTGCGCAAGCTGATCGAAAAAGCCGATGTGCTGGTCACTAACTTTCCCATGCCGGTGCGCCGGAAGTTGAGACTGACCTACGAGGACGTGGCGCCGCTGAACGACCGGCTGATCTATGCCAGCCTTACCGCCTATGGCGAGGAAGGGCCGGAAGCGGAGCGGACGGGGTTCGACTCGACCGCCCTCTACGCGCGCACCGGGATGATGGACATGATGCGGGCGCCTGGAAGCGCGCCCGTACGCTCGCTCCCCGGCATGGGCGACCATCCGACTGGCACGGCACTTTACGGCGCCATCATGACCGGCCTTTACAAGCGGGAAAAGACCGGCAACGGCAGCCATGTCTCCACCAGCCTTGTCTCGAACGGCATCTGGATGAACGGCTTTTACGGACAGGCCGCACTGCTTGGCGCTCAGGTGGAGTTGCGGCCGCACCGGGACGATGCGCCGAATGCCATGGCCAACCACTACTGCGCCCGGGACGGCCGCTGGTTCATCCTCGCGGTGCTGAACGAGGCGAAGCAGGCGCCGCTCCTGTTTGAGGCGTTGGGGCGCCCGGATCTGGCCGACGATCCGCGCTTTGCGGACCCGGCGGCGCGGCGGGAAAACTCGCTGGTGCTGACCAAGGTTATGGACGAAATCTTCGCGCAGCATGACTGGGCCTACTGGAAGGAACGCTTCGACAATGTCGGCGTCACCTATGGGCAGGTGGCGAAGATGGAGGATTTGGCGGGCGACGAGCAGTTGAAGCACGCGGGCGCGGTGGTCCGTGGCGGGTCGGACTTCGGCGGCGACTGGGCGGTCGGCACACCAGTCTACGTTCGTGGCGAGGACAAGCGCCCACCCGTGGCGGCACCTGCCGTTGGCGAGCACAATGAGGATATTCTCGCTGGCCTGGGCTACACGCCCGGGCAGATTGCAGCGTTTAAGGAAATGGGTGTGCTGCGGTGACCGCGACGGTCGAGACGTTACCAATCAAAGGGGCAGGCCTGATCGCGTTATTGACGGCACTGGGCGCGCTCGGCCAGTTCGCCTCCAGCGTCTACCTGCCTTCGATGCCCGCGATGGAGGATGCGCTCGGCGCTTCCGCCGCTTCCGTGCAATTGACCATGACCGCCTACCTGGCGGCGTTCGCGGTCATGCAGGTGGTCTACGGACCGCTTGCGGACCGGTTCGGGCGGCGGCCTGTGATGCTGGGCGGCTGTGCGCTGTTCGTGGCGGGCAGCCTGCTCTGTATGGCTGCTTCGGCCATTGAGTTCGTGATCCTCGGCCGTATCGTGCAAGCCATGGGTGCCTGCGCCGGGGCTGTGGCGAGCCGGGCCGTGACCCGCGACCTGTTCGAAGGCCCGCAGCTCAGCCGGGTAATGGCCGCTATTGCCATGGCCTTTGCGGCGATGCCCGCCCTCGCCCCCTTGATCGGCGGCGCACTGCAGGAACTTTCCGGGTGGCGCTCGACCTTCGCAGCAGCGGCCCTGTTTGGCGGGGTAGTCCTGTTGTTTGTCGCTTCCCGCCTTCGGGAAACCAACCGCAGCAGCATGCACACGTTGGATTTCGGCAGCGTCTGGACCGGGTACAAGGCAGTCGCCAGCAGCCGCGAGTTCCGGTCCTACGCGCTGACGGTCTCTGCGGTGATGGGTACCCTGTTCGCGTTCCTCACCGGTTCGCCCGCGGTGGCGATCGGCGACTTGGGACTCTCGCCGCTGGAGTTCGGCATCTACCCGGCGCTTTCGATCCCCGCGTTCCTCATCACCGGTGGAATCGTCCGCAAGGTGGTGGAAAGAACAGGGGACGCGCCGCTGATGCGGCTCGGCGCGTGGCTCAGCTTCACCGGCACGGTCGCGATGCTATTGCTGCCGGTGCTGGGGCACTGGAGCGCCTTGGGTATCCTGCTCTGCATGTGCGTGTTCGTGGCCGGCATGGGGTTCGTCTTCTCTCTCGGCCATGCCGGGGCACTTCGCCATTTCAGGGAACGGGCCGGCGTGGCAGCCGCCTTGATGGGCGTAATGCAACTCGGTTCCGCAGCGGTGTTTTCTGGGTTGGTGGCGGCGTTCGCGCCGTTCGGCTCGATGGCGTTTCCGATCGCCATGGTAATCGGCGGGGTCGGCGCGGTGGCGTTCTCCCGCGGCTGCCGCTAGCCAACCGACCGCACGCCGTTATACTTTCGGCCAACAGAAGCACCCGATCCGAGGAACCCCAACGATGAAAACCTCGCTTTTTTACCTCCCCGACGTCGGCACCGCGGACGAGCGCGAAAAAGGCATGGCCGGCATGCGCGGCGACCTGTACCAGCGCATGCTCTCGGACCTGTCGGAGCAGGCTCGGCTGGCGGATGACCTCGGCTACAACTCGATCAGCTTCACCGAGCACCATTTCCACATCGAAGGGTTCGAGATGTCCAACAACCCTGTGTTGCTGGACCTTTACATAGCAATGCAGACGAAGCAGATCCGGGTCGGTCAGCTTGGTATCGTGCTGCCGGCGGCGAACCCGCTGCGCGTGGCCGAAGACATCGCCATGCTGGACCACATGACCGGCGGCCGCGCCAATGCCGGCTTCGCCCGGGGCTACCAACGCCGCTGGGTAGACGTGCTGGGCCAGCACGCGCATGGCGTCCACGGTGCCCTGCCGGATCAGCATGACGCCATCGATCAGGCCAACCGCGATGCGTTCGAAGAGAACTACCGCCTGGTCAAGAAGGCCTGGACCGAAGAAATGATCGAGGGTTACCAGGGCAAGCTCTGGCAGATCCCGATCCCGTCCACCGGCTGGCCGCCGCGCGCAACCAGGGAGATGGGGAAGGGCCTCTCGGGAGATGGGACGCTGACCGGCATCGGCGTGGTGCCGAAGCCCTTGCAGAAGCCGCATCCGCCGATCTTTCAGCCGTTCGCAACCTCCGAACGTTCCATGCGCTGGTGCGCCGACGAGGAGATCGTCGCCATCGTGCCGCCGGTCCATGAGAAGCTGGAGAACCACCTGCTTGACGTTTATGCGGAACAGTCCGGCAAGCCCCGCGGCGAGGGTGTGGCCTTCCTGCGCGACCTCATCATCTGCGACACGGACGACGAGGCTCGGGGGATCTGGGAGCGCTCCAGCCGCTGGTCGGCAGAGAAGTGGTTTATCGACTTCGGTTTCCGTCAGGGCATGAAGGACCCGGACACCGGCGAGTTCCCGAGCCTGGAAGAAGTTCTTTCCAACGGCTACGCCTTTGTCGGCTCGGAGGACACCGTTTGTCGGCAGATTGAGACCCTGGCGAAGCGGCTGCCAATCAACTGGCTGTTCTGCTGGATGTTCTCGGGCCTCGTTTCCAATGCCACCAATCTGGCTTCCCTCGAGCGCTACATCACCAAGGTGCTGCCGCGCGTCGGCCTCGACATCGCGGCGTGAACCGTTGATGCGGCCGCCCTCGGTCGAAAGCTTGCTGGCCCGGGAATCGGTGGCGGAGCTTGGAGCCCACTATGGGCGAAAGCCGACTGTAGCAGCCCTGCGAGTGTTGCTGGACGACTGGCGGGAGAGATTGCGGCAAGGAGAGACCGCCGGTCTGCCCTCGGCAGCGGAACTTCCCGAATTGTTGGGCCGCCGCTTGGCCGCGCGACAGGCGATCCGGCTGAAACCCGTCTACAACCTCACGGGGACCGTCCTGCATACCAATCTGGGCCGTGCGCCGTTGGCCGAAGAGGCAATCGAGGCGATGGCAGCCGCCGCGGGTGGCTCTGCCGTCGAGTTCGATCTTGGTAAGGGCAAGCGCGGCGAGCGGGACGCGCACGTGGAGCGCTGGCTTTGCGAGTTGACCGGGGCGGAGGCGGCGCTCGTCGTGAACAACAACGCGGCCGCGGTGCTGCTGACCCTGAATGCGCTCGCCAACCGCCGGGAGGTCCCCGTGAGCCGCGGCGAGTTGGTGGAGATCGGCGGCGCCTTCCGCGTGCCGGACATCATGGCCCGCGCGGGCGCGAAGCTGGTCGAGGTGGGCACCACCAACCGCACCCATCTGCGCGATTATGCCGAGGCCATCGGCCCGAAAACGGCGCTGGCGATGAAGGTGCATCCGTCCAACTACGCCATTCAGGGATTTACCGCTTCTCCGGCTCCCGCCGACCTCGCCGCGCTCTGTCATGAACGCGGCCTCCCGTTCGTGGACGACCTGGGCAGCGGCGCGCTGATCGACATGGCTTTGCTCGGCCTGCCGCCGGAGCGCACGCCCATGCAGGCGCTGGCGGACGGCGCCGATATAGTAACGTTCAGTGGCGACAAGCTGCTGGGCGGCCCGCAATCGGGCCTGGTGGTCGGGCGCAAGGATCTGGTCGAACGCCTGCGCCGCAACCCCCTGAAGCGGGCGATGCGTCTCGACAAGATGATGCTGGCGGCGCTCGAAGCCACGCTCGTTCTTTATGACGACCCGGAGAGGGCCGCTCGCCGCATCCCGGCGCTGCGCCTGCTCACGCGTTCGGCGGACGAAATTCGGGAATTGGCGGGGCGGCTTGCGCCCGCCTACGCGGAGGCCGTGGGCGATGGCTTTGCGGTCAGTGTGGAGCCGTGCCGAAGTCAGATCGGCTCCGGCGCCTTGCCGGTAGATCTGCTCCCCAGCGCCGCCCTGGTGGCAAGGCCGGTGGCAGCGAAAGGTAAAGGCCGGGCGCTGAATAAGCTTGCCGCGGCCTTGCGCGCGCTGCCGAAGCCTGTGGTGGGCCGGATCGCCGACGATGCACTCTGGCTCGACCTCCGCTGCCTGGAGGACAAAGGCGGCTTTGCCGCGCAACTCCCTCGTCTCGAGATTTAGATCGGCGAGTTGAATTCCACCAGGTTCATGCCGGGGTCGAAGCAGAACACCTGCCGGAAGCCGCGCATGGCGATGCTGCCGGCGTCGCTGTAAGGGACGCCCATTTCGTCCAGGCGGGCCATCAGCGCATCTAGGTCCGGCACGGTGACGGCAAAATGCCCGCCGATACTGGGATTGTGCTTCAGGCCGTTGTCCTTGGCCCAACTCGCAATCGGCTTGATGATGTGCAGGCCGCGGTTGTCCGAGCCGAATACGGCCAACGCTTCCGGATCGGCGCGGAAATTGCCGGCGCTTTCCGGGCGCTTCAGCTCTTTCTCCTCCAGGCCGAGGATGTCGGTGTAGAAGGCGACCGTCTCACGCACATTCGGTGCGGCGAGGTTCACGTGATGCAGGTACCAGCCGCCCGGCTGCTCGAACACTCCCTGCTCCTCGTCCGGCGCCGGGGCGGGGCCGGCGCGGCCGCCGACATTCTGGTTGATCTCCACCAGATTGGCCGCCGGGTCGAGCACGTAGAGCTGGTGCATGTCCGCCATGGCGTAGACGCCGGCGTCGTCATAGGGGATGCCCGCCGCCTCCAGGCGTTGCCGGATCGGTCCCAGATCGTCTACGGTGATCGCAAAGTGGCCGCCGATGGTCGGATTGAGCATCAAGCCGTTGTCATGGGCGAACAGCGGCCGTTCTGTCACGATGTGGACACCGCGATTGTAGCGGCCCAATGCTGCCCGGTTGTCCGAGGGCGCCTGGTCCTGGCGCTCGGGATCGGGATAGACCCACGGGCACTCCTCCATGCCCGCGGCCTTCTTGTAAAACGCGACGGACGCGTGGACATCGGGGGAGGGAATGTTGACATGGTGAATGTACCAGCCCATCGGTCGAACTCCTTCAGGCAAAGAGGGCGCGCGGCTTTGCCAGCACGTCCTTGATGTTCTGCAACTGCTGCATGAACACGGTCATGTCGCCGCCGATCCGCATCTGCATGGTCTTGGCGAGTCCGAACAGGTCGTGGTGCGGCGGCGTCGGGACAGGGCGCCAGTGCTCGAGCCACACTTCCGGCGCGGCGGCGAAGCTGACGGCGGAGGGGCGCAGGATCCGGCTGGCGGCGATGGCCTCGCCCGGCTCTCCGTTCTCGAAGGGTAGGAACCAGCGCTCTTCTCCCGCCGTGACCGAAAGCTGGCCGGTGAAGTGCCGCATCCGGCGCATGAGCGGCGCGTCTGCGCGTACCAGGCCGGGAACGGCCTGGATCGCTTCAGAAAAAGACGGCGCGGCGGTCGGCATGGCGGAAGCTCCCGCTTCAAGGGCTGAGACCTAACGATTGCAGCGCGTACAATACGGCGCTGATGCTGGCGACTGCAATCGATGTGGAGACCAGAATGCTGGTCGTGGCAATGCCGATGGCGGCGTTGTACTGGTTCGCCGCGATGAAAACGGTGGCGCCCACCGGCATGCTGGCCGCTACCGTCGCAACCGCCAACGCCAGTGGCGGGAGGCCCAGTTGGAGCCCGAAAATCAGCACCAACGCCGGATGCAAAGCCAGTTTGGCCAGCGCCACGGTGCCGACGGGACCGGGCTCCCGCTCGACGCCCCGGTGCGCGAGGTCGCATCCGATCGCGAACAGGGCGCAAGGCAGGGCAGCCTGACCGACCAGCGCCAGGGTCTTGTCGGCTATCGCGGGCAGAGGAATGTCCGCAAGGCCGATCAGGATGCCGGCGAGCGTCGCCAGCACCACCGGATTGCTGACCATGGACCGGGAGGTGCTGGCCAGTGCCGTGCCAATGCCTCGGGTTTCGCCGCCACGGCGGCCGCTGGCGATGTCCGTGCCTTTGGCGAGGTCGAGCAGAACCATGGCGACGGGCAGCAACACCATGGTGTCGAAAGCAAGGATCAGCAGGAGATGCAGCACGCCCGCTTCGCCGAACAGGGCAAAGATAATCGGCAGGGCCATGTAAAAGCCATTCGAGAAACTGCTGCCGAGGCCCATTACCACGCAACCCGCCGCGGTGCGCCGGAAGGCGAACCAGCCGACCGCTGCGGCGAGCGCGAACACCAGCGCTTCCGCCCCGGCGTAGGCAGCCAGCACTTTCGGCTCCAGCCCGCCTTCCAGCACGGCCCCGCTAACCGTGCGGAAGGCGAGCGCGGGAATGGCGAAATAGAACACCAGGGCGTTGATCTTCTGTGCCGCCGCGTGATCGAATACCCGCAGCCGTTTTCCCGCCAAGAAGCCCAACAGGACCACGACAAACAACGGCACGACGGCGGTAAGGATTGCGGCCATTGGGGCCTCGGGATAGGAGACAGGGTCCCTGGAATTGGACGGGGGCAGGGTTGCGGTCAACTGCCTGTGCGCTGCGTGAGCGGCAGCGTGACGGGTGCGCTGCCGCCGCATGGGGCATAACAAGCCGCGAGAGCAGCCCAGCGGAGAAACTGCATGAGCGAATTTGCCGGGGAAACCGCGCCGATCACGGGCGCCGCGAATTGCGGGGTTGCTGCGCTTCCACGATGCCCGAGATCGACCGGATTGTACTGCCCGGGCACGCCGGACGATATCGCCGCTGGTGCGCTGGCGCTGCTTTCGCCTAAACACAGCGCCAATAATGCGGGCAAGGTGCTGGCCATCGATGGCGGCATTGCGCTGCACAACTGGATAACGCTGCCCAAGTCTCTGTAGGGCGCTGACAAGGAACGCATCCATGCGCATCGAGGTTATCTGCACGGGCGACGAGATCCTGAGCGGCAAGACCGTCAACACGAATTTCAGCTATATCTCCCGCCGCCTCCAGGAAGTGGGGATGCCCGTCACCTGGGAGACCACGGTGGGCGACGACCGGGAAGAATTGATCCGCGCCTTCCGGCTGGCGGGGGAGCGGGCGGACGCAGTGATCGTCAACGGCGGCCTCGGGCCGACCCAGGATGATCTTTCCACACCAATCGCGGCGGAAACGGCAGGCGTCGGCCTGATGCTGCACCAGCCTTGGTTGGCTCGCATCGAGGCATTCTATGCGGAGCGTGGCCGGGTGATGCCGCCGAACAACCGCAAGCAGGCGATGTTGCCGGAGGGAGCGGAGTTTATCGACAACCCTGTCGGCACGGCCTGCGGCTTTGCCATCAACATCGGGAAGGGCCGGTTTTTTTTCACGCCGGGCGTGCCGCGCGAACTGCACAAAATGCTGGACGAGCAGTTGGTTCCTCGTCTGCGGGAGATGGCGGGAATGGAAAGCGTCGTCTACCTGAAGCGCTTTCACTCTTTCGGGCTCGGCGAATCGCGCGTGGACAATATGCTGGAGGGGGTCGAGAAGCTGGCGCCACCGGGTGCGGTGAAGCTGGGCTTCCAGGCGCACTATCCCCAATTGGAAACCAAGCTGATGGTGGAGGCGCCAACCCGGAGGGAGGCGGAGGCGGTCGTTGCGCCTGTCGCCGAGGAAGTGCAGCGGCGCATCGGCACCTTCATTCTCTGCGAGGACGACCAGACACTCGAAGGTACGATCTTGGAAGAATTGGGGAAGATCGGCGGCAGCGTAGCAGTGGCGGAGGTGGGCACCTTCGGCGGCGTCGGTGGCCGTCTGGCCCGCGCCGACAACGGCCGCGGCATCTTCCAGCGCAGCGCCGTCTGCAGCCGGCCCAACGATCTGATGCATGCGCTCGACCTTTCGAGCGAGAGCCAGGCGCTGGCCGCCAATGCCGCGGCGACCGTGCGGGTCCAGACGGGCACCAGCCACGGTCTTGCCGTCGTGATTGAGTCTTCCCGTGAGCCGGCGCAACCGCCTTTTACCATCGCGGTCGCGACGGCGGCGCAGGTCATCACCCGAACCGCGGCCCTGGTCGGCAATGCCGAGCGCGTGCGCACGGGTGGGGTGGAGATGACGCTGGACACGCTGCGCCGCTTGCTCGAAGGCAAGCCGACGGACGAGGGGATGGATTTTGAGCGCGCGGCGACCTGAAGCGCGGATGAAACGTCAATGACGGTTTCTCTTGCTTATGAAGAATACGGCAGCGGTCCGCCGCTGCTGATCCTGCACGGCCTGATGGGTCAGGCACGGAACTGGGCGACGCAGGCGAAAATGTTCGCGAGTGAATATCGCGTGCTGGCCGTCGATCTGCGCAATCATGGCGTTTCCCCCTGGGCCAGCGGCATGACCTACGAGGAAATGGCGGAGGATGTTGCCGCCCTGGCAGAGCGGGTCGGCCCGCCGGTGCGCATCATCGGCCATTCGATGGGCGGCAAGGTCACCATGGTGACGGCGCTCAAGTATCCGCACCTCGTCGAAAAGCCGGTTATCGTCGATATATCCGCCATTCGGCACGAGCAGTCGCCCTTTTATCGGTATTTCGAGGCCATGCTGAACGTGGACCTTTCCAGCGTCAGCCGGCGGGGGCAGGTCGACAGGCTTTTGAAAGATGCCATTCCGGACGATGCGGAGCGGGCGTTTCTGCTGCTAAACCTGACATCGACAGCAGACACGGGCTTGGCCTGGAAGCCGAACCTGCAGGAGCTTTACGACAGGCTGCCGGATATTCTCGATTGGCCGGAGCATCTGTTTGACTACCAATACTCTGGTCCGGCGCTGCTGGTAGCGGGCGGCAATTCTCCCTATGTGCAGGAAAACCACAAACCTGGCATCGAGCGCCTGTTTCCAAACGTGCAATACGCCACGGTTCCCGGCGCGGGGCACTGGGTGCACGCGGAGCAGCCGAAGGCGTTTTATGAGACAGTATCGGCCTTTCTCCGCGACTGAATCGGGGATATGCTGCGCCGCAGCAATCCAGAGTTTCCCTAACGAGGTCCGCGCATATGGCCGCTCCCGAGCTACTCGGCCCGACCAGCAATATCTATTTCTCGCAGCGCCTGCGGCTGCATTATGTCGATTGGGGCAATCGGGATGCGCCGCCGCTGCTGATGGTACACGGCGGCCGTGACCATTGCCGCAACTGGGACTGGGTCGCCCAGGAATTGCGCCACGACTATCACATTATCGCACCGGACCTCCGCGGTCATGGCGACAGCGAATGGCTCCGGGGCTCGGTCTACCGGATGCAGGATTACATCTACGATCTGGCCCAGTTGATCCATCAGCAGAAGCTGGCGCCGGTGACCATCATCAGCCATTCGCTAGGCGGACAGATCAGCCTAGCCTATACCGGGCTGTACCCGGAGAATGTCAAAAAGCTGGTGGCGATCGAAGGGCTCGGCATGTCGCCGAAGCGCAACGCGGAGCGCGAGGCGACACCGCCCGACGAGCGCA
>CAYYSC010000001.1:26268-32318 GCA_964474065.1 uncultured Rhodospirillales bacterium
CGCAAGTGGATCGAGGACTTGCGCGGCCTCGCTGGCCGCATGCCGCGGCGCTACAAGAGCCTGGATGAAGCCTTTCAGCGCATGCACGAGGCCAACAAGCACCTCTCGGCAGAAAAGGCCCGGCACCTGACCGAGCACGGCGTTCACCAGAACGAGGACGGCACCTATACTTGGAAATTTGACAACTACGTGCATGCCGACCGTCCGTTCGGCATGAGTGCGGCGGACAATGCCCGCCTCTGGAGCCGGATCACCTGCCCCACGCTCTTGGTATATGGTGAGGAAAGTTGGGCGAGCGATCCGGTGAAGGACGGCCGGGCCGAGCACTTCAATACCGCCGAGATCGTGCGCGTGCCGGATGCCAGCCACTGGGTACATCATGACCAGCTTGAAATCTTCATGGGGCATGTCCGTCGTTTCCTGGCGGCTTGACCCTTGAAGAAGCGCACGCCTAAACAAGGGCCACGGGGCGGACGGGCGAGCCCGTCGCGCCCCTGAACTTCACCGGCAGCATGGCAAGGCAGAAGGTATAGATCTCCGCCTCGGTCAGTGCATCCAGCGCCAGGTTCTCCACCAGGTAGACGCCCGCTTCCGCCAAACAGTGCTGATGCACCGGCATAAGGATTTCGCGATTCTCTGCCGGCAGCACTTCGACAGCCATGTTGTCGGCGCCAATCGCCACGACATCCTGTCCGGTTAGCCATTGCGCAGCGGCCGTGTTCAAGCCCGGCTCTCCGGACAGATACTTGACGTTGTCCTTCATAAAGAACTGGCCCCAGCCTGTCCGCACAAACACGACATCGCCGGCTCGTAGCGCCGTCCCGGCCACGTCCAGTGCGCGCTTCAGGTCGTCCGGCGCGACGGCCCGGCCGGCATCCAGGAACGCGCCGCCATCGGCCGCCGCCACATCCAGCATGACGCCCCGGCTGATGATCGGCGGGCAGTGCTCAATCCCGAGATTGACCAGACCCCAGTCATCGACCGAGTCGTCCACCGAGTAGCCGCCATAAAGGTGCTCGCCGATGGAGAAGTGTCCCAGCGCGTCCATGTGGGTGCCGACATGGGTCGTCATCTCAATTCGCTCCAGATTGGAGCCGGCGTCATTGGTTGCGCCTGCCGCCCGCCGCCGCTTGGCGGAGTTCCGGGCAGTGCTGGAGGCGCTGATGATGTAAGGAGTCTGATTGGGGGCAATTGCCGGGGCGCCCATCTGTGTTTCGAAGGACAGGTCCCACACCTCGCCGCGCTGCACCTCTCTCAGTGCGGCCAGGGTGTTGGCGGGAGTGAGTAGGTGGCCCGCCCCAAGTTGGTCACCCTTGCCCCACTTGTCGGCCCAGTGCCGGTGGTCGTGAACACAGTTGGTCATGCGGCATCTCCAGACATTGCGATATCTGGAGCGCAGCATAACCAACCGGCAGCGTTATGTTAAAATCGCATTCGCCTTGCCCGTTAAGGTGAATGCGATGAACGGGAGAGCCGAGCCGGAATCGCTGCCGGCTCAAAGGACGGTGGGTAGCGTTCTCCCGCAGATTTAGCGCTGGAGAATCAGTTCAAAGCTTCGCCTGCCAGTCGTCCACCTGGCGCTCCGCTTCTTCCTTGCCGACACCGTAACGTTCCTGGAGCTTGCCGATCAACTCGTCACGGTGGCCCTTCATCTGGGCCAGTTCGTCATCGGTAAGTTCTCCCCACTTGGCACGGGCACTGCCGATCAACTGGATCCAATTGCCCTCGATCTGATCCCAGTTCATGGATTGCTCCTATATGTTGGTCGAGCAATGAACGCGGACCGGAACGCAAAGTTCCTTGTCGTTATCGGACCGCCGCGTCGAAGCCTCTGACCCAGGAGGTAGCTTTAGGTGTGCTGGCCCCGATTCCAGCGTGTGCGGTCCTCACCTTTATTTTTGTTTTGGCATTTACCGACAGGTTCCGATTCGTGGTCGTTGCTGCCCGGCTCTACGCGGTCGCGCTCAAGCCGGGCCGTATCGACAATTGCCTGGAATCGTCGGGGAATGGATTCTTCGATTACTTTCCGGCCCAGCGCACGCAACCGCTCATCCTGATCTTTCAGGACGCGAATGCGCAGCGCTGCCGACGTATTGGCCATCAAGTAGGCTTCAATCTCAAAAGCCCGTCTGGCCGAAAGGCGATTGTCGAGGTAATCCTGCAACTCGAGATCGCTCGGCGCTTCAGGCCGGGTCATGACAACTCCCGGCGGTTCCCCTCGTCTGTGCCCGGACCTTGCTGCGGTGTGCGCAAACCGGCCCGTGCAGGCGTCTCCCATGTGTAATCATATCCATCTACCGCCTTTCGCAAGGCCAGCCGTGCCCGCGCCAAACGGGAACGGATTGTTCCTACCGGAACCTTCAGTACGGACGCTGCATCTTCGTACGTCATCCCTTCCATGACGACAACAACCAACACTTCCTGATGGTCCTTAGGAAGACTGTCAAACGCTTCCGCCAATTCTCCTAACAAGCAAGCGCTTTCCTGGTTCCCCGGCACGCTGAGCATTCCACCGGCGCTTTCCGCATCGGCAGTTAGGGGACTGCGGCGGGCGCGCCTGCAATCATTGATGAAAGTGTTGCGAAGAATCACAAAGAGCCAGGCACGCATATTGGTGCCCTGCCTCCAACTGTCTCTGCTAGCGATGGCGCGCACCAGCGCATCCTGAACCAAGTCGTCCGCTAAGTTTGCATCCCGCGCTAAATATCGCGCGTACCTACGCAGGTGGGGGATTTCGTCTTCAATAAGCGTCAGCACGTCGTCCATAGACTACCTGCCCTTATGCTCGTGGCCCACGGCTATCACTCCGCCGAATTGCGGATCTGCTGCCGGGCATAGACCAATGCGACCCCGTTCACGTGAGAGGGAAACGCGCTTGTTTCAAACCCTTTGTTGAAATTGTCTCCGCTTCATTTCAGGGGTGTATCTCTGGGAAGCGCACTACTTTTTGAAATTTCTATTGTCATACAGGGATTTACGCCGATCCACTGAGTTCAGCAGCGTCGCTTTCCATTTTGCGGAAACTCACCAGCAAAAGAGAAGGCCCTGATCTAGATTTATCATATGTTAGAAGTCTATTTAGATCCTACTAAGGGAGCGGGCCTTTTCGTGTTCTCTTTACCCTCAGGGCTGATTTTTAATTGCACTATCATAGTAGTTTTTAACCTGCTCTGACCACTCCTTGTTCGGTATAGAGTTGATCTGATCTTCCGTCACTTTCGGCGCATCCTCGAATGCCTCCTCGGAGATTGGAAGGTAGGCGTAGAGCATATCGCGCGACATCTTCAGCCGATGCCATGGAACAGCCACCCAGTCCTCGCCAATCCCGAGGAAGCCGCCTTCGCTGGCCAGCACGTAACGAATGGTGCCGTCCTTGCTATTCAGAATGACGTCATCGATTTCACCGAGGCTCTCGTTCTCCGTATTGCGAACCATGACGCCGATCACCTCGCTTGCCCGGACGCCGCCCTGAAGATCGGTAGTCGCTACGGCCGCCTCCATCCGGCGCTCCGCTTCGCGCTCGCGGTCTTCCTCCGCCATCTCCTGGCGTTGCTCTTTCAACTCCTCCATCCCCTCGACCACTTCCTCGCAGGCTTCTTCCTGGCCGTGGACCGCGAACTCCTGGGCGGCCCTGGCGAGGAGCCGGTAGTTGATACCCCAAGCGGTGGCGGCGTCACCGGTGTACTCGGCGCGGGCGTCGATCAAGTCTTCCATGCATTCGCTCTGGCGAAGACGTTCAGCCCGTTCGATCGGATCGGTGGTTGGGTCGGTGACGGCTTCGCCCGGACCAATCGCCAGGCTGCCTTTTTGTCTGGTGCCGGCTGCCTCCGTCGCCGTGTCCCCAGCCGCTCCTGACTGTTCGGCCTGTTCACCGTTCGCGGTCTGTTTTTCGTTGGATTGCGCCAATCCGTTGGCCGCGGCACCGACCATCACTGTCAGGATGCCTGCAAAGGCGAAAATCGTGTTGAGGGGATTGCTCATCTTGACAGCCTCTTCAGTGAATTACACCGGCATTGCGTTGCGCTCTACTAAAGCGAGGTATTCGACAATGCTCACTTTGCATGAGGGACCAACGGACGGTTCGTTGATCGGTTCCGGAAGAGGCAAACAAAAAGGCGCGCCTGCGCGCGCCTTTTCATGGAACCGTGCGAATCTAGCCGACCAGGTATTCATACCTGGCCGGCGAAAGCAGGCGACTTGTGCTGGTTTCGCCCAGAACGGGCCGGCAGCAACCCGAAGCCTTGTCAGGCCAGCTTTTTCTGCAGGTTTGCGTCCAGTGTGGCCAGGAATTCCTGGGTCGTTTGCCACTCTTGATCCGGGCCAATCAGGATGGCCAGATCTTTGGTCATTTTTCCAGACTCCACGCTTTCCACACAGACCTGCTCCAGCGCCTCGGCGAACTGCACCACATCCGGCGTGTCATCCATCTCGCCGCGGTATTTCAGGCCGCGGGTCCAGGCGAAGATGGAGGCGATCGGGTTGGTCGAGGTTTCCCGGCCTTGCTGGTGCTGGCGGAAGTGACGGGTCACGGTGCCGTGCGCTGCTTCCGCCTCAACCGTGTCGCCATCCGGCGTCATCAGCACGGAGGTCATCAGGCCGAGCGAGCCGAAGCCCTGCGCCACCGTGTCGGACTGCACGTCGCCATCGTAGTTTTTGCACGCCCAGACATAACCGCCTTCCCATTTCAGGTTGGCCGCCACCATGTCGTCGATCAGGCGGTGCTCATAGGTGAGGTTGTTCTTATCGAACTCTGCCTTGAATTCGCTGTCGAAAACCTCCTGGAACAAGTCCTTGAACCGGCCGTCATAGGCTTTCAAGATCGTGTTCTTGGTCGACATATAGACGGGATAATTGCGCATCAGGCCATAGTTGAAGCAGGCCCTTGCGAAGCCGCGGATCGACTCGTCCAGGTTATACATGGTCATCGCCACGCCACCGGCCGGAAAATCGAAAACCTCCCGTTCTATCGCAGGGCTGCCGTCGGTCGGCTCGAACTTGACGGTCAGCTTGCCGGCGCCGGGCACGACAAAGTCCGTGGCGCGATACTGATCGCCGTAGGCGTGACGGCCGATGACGATCGGCTGCGTCCAGCCTGGCACAAGGCGCGGCACGTTCTTACAGATGATCGGCTCGCGGAACACGGTGCCGCCCAGGATGTTCCGAATGGTGCCGTTGGGGGAGCGCCACATCTGCTTCAGGCCGAACTCTTCCACCCGCGCTTCGTCCGGCGTGATGGTGGCGCATTTGACGCCCACACCGTATTCCTTGATGGCGTTGGCCGCGTCGACCGTGATCTGGTCGTCGGTCTCGTCGCGCTTTTCGATGCCCAGATCGTAGTATTTCAGATCGATGTCGAGATACGGCAGGATTAGCTTCTGCTTGATGAAGTCCCAGATGATCCGGGTCATCTCATCGCCGTCGAGCTCGACGACCGGGTTTTTGACTTTGATCTTGGCCATGAAGGGTCTCCTCGGAAGCGCCGGCCGCGCGGCATGAACAAGGGGCGGCATTGCAAAAAATTTGAAATTTTCGAGCGCCGGACCATACCAACCGCGCCCGCCCGCGCAAGAGGGCGCGGCGAAGCGCCGTTTTCTGCGCCTCTTCTGACGCGTTCAGGCTGCGGTTTCGTCTAGGCCGAGCGCAGCGAAGGCGTCCTCGATCGTGCCGACGACCGTGTAAAGCGAGCGAACGCCGCTGCCCGCGAACCCTTCGCGGATGACGTGTTCGATCAGGGCAACGTAGGGCTCCCAGTATCCGCTATCCGATAGCAGCACGATTGGCTTGTCGATCTGGCCGAGTTGCCGCCACGTCAGCACTTCGAAGAGTTCGTCGAAGGTGCCGAGACCGCCCGGCAGGATCAGAAACCCATCGGAAAGGTCGAGCATCGCCTGTTTCCGGTCGAACATGTTATCCGTGACGATGGCACGGGTAAGGCGCGGGTTTTCGACTTCCAGGCTGCGCAGGAAGTTCGGGATAATGCCCGTAACCGTGCCCCCCGCGTCGATCGCGGCGTTGCTGGCAATTCCCATCAACCCCAATGCGCCGCCGCC
>CAYYSC010000002.1:0-29031 GCA_964474065.1 uncultured Rhodospirillales bacterium
GTGCGCGCCGCGGCGCAGCAGCTTCGCGCCAATGAATATCCTTTTACTTTTCATGGCTTCGTTGAAGGTAACCAGATCACCACAGGTGCCGTCGATGTTGTCGTAACCGATGGTTTTACCGGCAACATTGCGCTGAAAACCGCCGAAGGAACGGCTGAGCTCTACAGCCATTTCCTGCGACAGGCGTTCAAGTCGTCCTGGGCGGCCAAGATCGGATACCTGCTCGCGCAGAAGGCGCTGCGGCAGCTTCGGGCCCGCGTTGACCCGCGGCGGTATAACGGTGCAGTGTTCGCCGGCCTTAACGGCATTGTTGTGAAAAGCCATGGAGGGTCGGATGCCCTCGGTTTTGCGAACGCAGTCGGCGTTGCGGCCGATATGGTGGAGCAAGGCTTCATGGCAGATATCCGGAAGGAGTGCGAACGGTTGAACTGGAACCACGCCCGGGCCGCGACGGTGACATCTGCGTAGCCGATGATGTATCGTTCTTTTGTTGCTGGCTGCGGCGCGTATCTGCCTGAACGCGTCGTCGAAAATGCAGAACTGGCTACGCTGGTCGACACTTCAGACGAGTGGATTGTCGAGCGCACGGGGATCCACCGCCGGCATATTGCAGCGGCCGGTGAGACGACGAGCGATCTGGCCTATGCGGCTGCCCGGGCAGCCTTGCGCAACGCCGATATGACTGTCGACGACATCGACTTGATTGTGCTGGCCACGGCAACGCCGGACAATACCTTTCCCGCCACAGCAACGCAGGTTCAGGCCCGGCTTGGCATGGCCCATGGCGCCGCCTTTGATGTGCAGGCCGTTTGCTCCGGCTTCGTCTTTGCGCTCTCGGTTGCCGACAATTTCATTCGAACTGGTCAGTCGAGAGCGGCGCTGGTGATCGGCGCGGAAACTTTTTCCCGAATCCTGGATTGGCAGGATCGTGCGACCTGCGTCCTGTTCGGCGATGGAGCGGGCGCGGTGGTGCTGCGGCAGTCACCGGGGACGGACAGTGTTGCGGAGCGGGGAATTTTGTCCACGCACCTCCATTCGGACGGCCGATTTAAAGAGCACTTGTACGTGGATGGCGGCCCGTCTTCGACACAGTCCACCGGCTACCTTCGGATGGCCGGCAAAGAAGTCTTCCGGCATGCGGTTACGAACTTGGCGAACGTCGTTCGGGAGGCGTTGGATGCCAACAAAATTTCCGCAGATCAGATCGACTGGGTCGTTCCGCATCAAGCAAATCAACGGATTCTGGACGCTACCGCGCGAAAATTGAAGATCGATCCGAGCAGGGTGATCAGCACGGTAGCCAGTCATGCCAACACATCGGCAGCTTCGGTTCCTCTCGCCCTGTCGACAGCAGTGGACGACGGCCGCATTAAACCGGGCGATTTGTTGATTTTGGAAGCGATGGGCGGTGGTTTTACCTGGGGATCGAGTCTGGTTCGCTGGTAGAAGGTTAAGCTACCGCGCCTGCTTGCGAAATTCTCCTGATCGAAGTTATTGACAAGGCGGCGTACTCGTACGACTGTAAGTTCGCATTGTAGGGGATGAATTGAGATGGCGGGCCAAACAGTCACCCGAGCCGACTTGAGCGAGGCGATTTGCGAAGAGGTCGGCTTGTCACGCGTTGATGCTGCTGAGTTGGTAGAATCGATTATCGATGAAATCTCTGATGCGCTCGTCAGGGGCGAGCAGGTGAAGATTTCATCTTTCGGCAGCTTCTCGGTCCGCGAGAAGGGCGAGCGTTGGGGGCGTAATCCAAAGACCGGGGAGCCCGCACGGATTGATCCACGGAAGGTTTTGGTTTTCCGCCCGTCCCATATCCTGCGGGACCGCATGAACGGCGGTCACGAGTCTGGCGACGACGACGAATGAAGGGGGATGCGGGCCGTTCTGCGCGGCGGAAGAGTCCGGACGCGTTCCGAACCATCGGAGAGGCTTCCGCGGAATTGGATATCCCGGCTCATGTCTTGCGGTTCTGGGAGACGAAATTTCCGAACCTGAAGCCGCTTACCCGGCGTGGCGGCCGGCGATATTACCGCCCGGCTGATATTGACCTGCTTCAAACGATCAAGCGCCTGCTCTACGAGGAAGGATTCACCATCAAGGGGGCGCAAAAGTTTTTGGATCAGCGGCGCAACCTGGATGAACTCGCCAAGGCGCCGGCCGCGGACAGGGCGGTAAAGACCCAAGATATCAATGCACTTCACGCCTTGCGTACGGAAATTGCTGCCCTTGCTATCGAGGCTCGGCAGGTCGCCGGCGGGGGTATACCGCGAACCGAAACCGACAAGGATTGATTGCCATAGAGTGCCGGCCTCGCTATGGTCACCGGCCTATCGGAGCGTAGCGCAGCTTGGTAGCGCGCCAGCATGGGGAGCTGGAGGTCGTGGGTTCAAATCCCGCCGCTCCGACCAGTTAATTCAACCCGCCCATTACCCAAGGGCGGAGACAGTCGCGGCCCGGCTGCGTTACAAATGTGACGAACGGGGCATGTTCAGACCGATACGGACCGACTGGTTACTTGCAGCTATCGCATTTAATCTGGCGCAGCGCGACTGTGGCGCATGCTTCTTTCTGGCGGCGCATTCGGCGGAGCATAGCCGTGATTGCCGTCGGCGCGGCAACGCTTCCGGCAGTGGCTAATCCTCAATCCGAAGCCCCGGAAGTGGAGGGCTTCTCCCCCGTTTCCTACGAAGCCGACCTGGTCGGCGCTCCTAGCGCAAAAGCCGAGGATTTGCTCAAGGCCAGCCTCAAGGTTTTCCGCTTTCAGGAGGAGGGAGCGCCGAGTATCCCCATGCTCAGGGGGCGGGCGACGGCCGATGTGGACATCGGCCAGCGGGTGATGCGATCCCTGGGCTATTACGAGGCGACCTTCGAGACCAACGTTGCGGCGCGCGAGGGCCAGCCGGCGATGGTCACGGTCCGGGTGATGCCCGGCCGGCCCTTTACGCTCGCCAGTCATCGTTTCGATGTTTCGCACGATCTGTTGAGTCCGCCGCCCGACCTCACGAGCGCAGAGAAGTTGGGCTCGCCTGTCGGCGCCGCCGCGCGCGCAGAGGCCATTCTGGAGGCTGAAGCCGCGGCGATCCGGCGACTGAAGCGGCAAGGTTATCCCTACGCCGAACAATCAGAACGGGATGCGGTGATGAATCCGGAAGAGGCCACCCTGGAGGTGAACACGTCCATCGCTGCCGGTCGGCAATACCGTTATGGCGAATTAAGTTTCGATGGGATTCCAGACGTCGAAGAAACCTATCTCCGGACCTATGTTCCCTGGGAAGCCGGCCATTTGGTGGATTTGGAACAATTGGCAGCCTATCAAAGAAGGCTGATTGAAACAGGGCTGTTTGCAGCCGGCTCTGTGACATTGCCCGAAGAACCGCCAGATGGGGAAGCGGCTCCGATTCAGGCCACAATGGAGCAGAGGCCTTTTCGCACCGTCGCAGCGGGCGCCCGTTACTCCACCGATGTTGGGCCGGGCGTGAAGCTTGAGTTCCAACACCGAAACCTATTTGGCGCCAACGAGACGTTCAAAGCCGTTGCCGAAACCGGGTTCGAGGAGCAGCGCCTCGACCTGAGCTACATCGAGCCTCAATTCGGGCGCGCGGGCCAGGACCTGATTGCCGGCGTCTCGCTCCGCAACCTCACCACCGATGCTTTTGATGAAACGGCTGCCACGTTCACCCTGGGACTGGAGCGCGAGTTGACGCCGAACTTGGTCGTAGGTGCAGGCGGTTTGATCGAGATCACCATTACCGAGTCCGCCGACTCCGAGGGAACGGCGTATCTTGGCGGTTTGCCGGCATTTGCCGAATACATCTCGACGGACGATCCATTGAACCCGACTGAAGGTTGGGTGGTCCGTGCCAATGCCACGCCGTTTCTGGGGCATTTTGACGAGAATTTTGTGCCTTTTCTGAACTTGGAAACCTCTGCTTCCACTTACTTCGCACTGGATGGGGATGCACGCTATGTGCTCGCGGTTCGCGGGAGGGCCGGTTCGATCCTTGCGCAGGAGCTCGAAGACGTACCCCCGGGTCGCCGTCTTTATTCCGGGGGCGGAGGCTCTGTCCGGGGGTACGAGGAACGCCACATCGGCCCCCTGGGAGCGAACGGTGACCCTATCGGTGGCCTTTCGGTGTTGGAAGGAGGGGTGGAATTCCGGGCGCGGGTCTACGGCGATTTTGGCACGGCCGTATTCCTGGAAGCCGGTTCCGTTGCGGAGGACACAGTGCCGACCTTTGAGGAGGGGGTTCAATATGCCGCGGGCGGAGGCCTGCGATATTTCTCGCCGGTTGGTCCGATTCGCGTTGACGTTGGCGTGCCGCTGAATCCGCGGCGTGGTGACGACAATTTCATAGTCTACTTTTCAATCGGGCAGGCATTTTGAAGGCGGCGCTCATCCTCGCGTTCAGTGTATGGGTGGCCTCGGTCTCGCCCGCTTTTGCCCAGCTATCCTTGCTGGGGCTTAAGAACAACCTCATCCAGTTTGTGCTCGGCCAGATCAGTGTGCCGGGAGAGTTCGAAATCACCGTCGAAAAGGTAGAAGAGCCGGGCGACGGGGCGACCGACCTGGTAGGCGTGAAGGTTGCCGATAGCGAGGGAGTCTGGCTGACGATCAGACGCGTTTCGCTGAAGTGGCGACCGCTTCGGCTTGTGACGGGCAAAATCCATATCACCGACCTCACCACTACGGAGGTGAGGGTGCACCGATTGCCGAGACCTGCCGGGCCGGCGGAGGAGCCGCCAGAGGAAGAAGGGGATGGCGAGATTGCTTGGCCGCGATCGCCGATATCGGTCCGCCTGGACAATCTGGTCTTGAACCAAGTCGAGATTGCGGAGGACGTCATTGATGGGCAAGCCGTGTCATTTGATGCAGCCGGGTCCTTTCGGGACGAAGGGAATGTGCAGTCTGCTGCGTTGACGCTGGAACGCACGGACAAGGTAGACGCCACTGTCCAATTGGCCTTTGAGCGGCAGTTCGAGGCGGATCGGTTGCGCTTCGATCTGAAGGCGGAGGAAGGACCCGGCGGCTTGGTGGCGTCTCTTGCTAACCTGCCGCCCGACGCGGGAGCGAGTGTCAGAATCTTCGGCAGCGGTCCGATTGAGGACTGGCAGGCCGACCTGGATGCGCTGGTTGAACAGCGGTTGCAGGCTAACGGAAAGATCGTGGTCCGTTCGGTTCAACCTTTATCCCTGACCACTGCCCTGCGTGTTCAGTCTGAAGGCGAGCTTCGCCAAACGATAGAGCCGGTTCTGGGCCCTACGCTCAATCTTGACGCTGACGCGGTGGTCGAGACGGAAGGATTGATTACGTTACAGCAACTGCAAATCCGCGGGGAAAATGCCGAAGTATCGGCTCAGGGCACCTTCGACACCAATACCCAGGAAATGGACGCCGAGGCACAGGCCACGATAGTGGCGGTGGGCGAGCCATTCCTCCCCGGCGCGAGGGTCCAGAACATTGGCTTCGAGGGGCGTGTTTCGGGCACTCCGAATTCTCTGACAGCCGACGGCAGGATCACTCTGGCAGAAGTGGCTGCCGATGCCCTGCAGGCCACCGGCGTGAGCCTGAATGGAGAGGTTGCCGTGGCAGGGGAAACGATCCGGTTCGACCTTTCCGGGCAGAGCGAGACCCTGACGGCAGACAAGCTGGACCTTCACCAAGGCGGCGTGCTCCGCTTCGGCGGGGAGGGAGAAATGGCCGCCGGCGTCCTGACGCTCCAAACCTTTTCCGTTACGTCGCCACTGCTCAGTGTCGAGGCGGACGGCCAAGTTTTTTTGGATGAAGGCCGGCTGGACTTGCTGTACCGCGCGGACGTGCTGGAACTGACACCGGTTGCGGCGGCCTATGGTGCCGCCGCTGCCGGGACGCTGACGGGCCAAGGCACCGTTGCCGGGCCGTTTGACGCGCTGGCAGTGTCGGGCGGTCTGTCGTTAGCCGGCCTGTCATGGCAGGAACAGGAAATCGGCAATCTTGAACTGAACCATGATGCCACCATCGCGGAGACCATTGCCGCAGCCCTGGATCTGACGCTCCGCGATTCTCCTTACGGTCCCGCCATGGTCGCGACGGAATTGGCCCTCGCAGGCAACCAGCTGGAACTGAGGTCGCTGGAAGCCAGTGCACTCGGCGTCGATGCAGAGAGCATCGAACCGCTTACCGTGGACCTAGATACCATGCTGGCGTCCGGAAAGCTGGAATGGCAGGCGCCCGATCTCTCCCAAGCCGGCAACGCCCTGGGCACGCCTTTGCAAGGGAAGGCGAGCGGCAGCGCTGCCCTCGTTCGGGCAAACGGCCAGCAGGATATAATCCTCGCGGTGAACGGCGCCAACCTGGCGGCGGGCGATGCTCGGGTGCAGCGTGTGACGCTCGATGCGTCCCTGAGCGATGTCCTGGCTGAGATGCCAAAGGTACAGGCGCGATTACGGGCGACGCAGGTGGCGGCGGGTGGCGCGACCCTTACCGAAACGACAGCCCGCGCCGAGGGGGCGTTATCGTCCCTGCAGCTAACCCTGCAGACAGAGGGGGAGGCGTCGGATGGTGAGCCTGTGGCGGCGGAGACCGCCATGACGGCCGATCTCTCCGCTGCGCCACAGCGGATCACGGTCTCGAAGCTGAGCGCCAACTATGCCGATCAGGAGGCGCGTCTAGCCCAGCCTGCCGTGATCGAGGTGCAAGAATCCGGCACTTTCATCCGGGACCTGAATCTCCGGACACTGGGCGGCAGCGTGGCCGGAAACGTGGCCATGCTCCCGGCTTCGCTCCAGGGGGACCTGCAGGTCGATTTTCCAGACCTGGAGCCACTTGCGCGGTTGGCTGACCTGCCGGTGAGGGAAGGGAGCCTCAACGTGAGCGCCGAGTTCGACACGGCGCAGTCGGCCAACTGGCGGTTCGAGGTCGCCGGGCTCCGCCTCGCCGAAATCGATAGCGGCGAACGGGAGTTCGCCATCAGCCTGCTGGGAGGCTGGAACGGACGCGAAGTCGGGCTGCAGGCGCAGATGGCCGGCGACTTCGGCATGCCAGCGACTGCCGAGATCAGCTTTCCGCTTCGGCCCGGTCCCGGATTGGTTCCCACCCCGGCACCGGGTGCTCCGCTTAACGGCTTTGTGCGCTGGTCAGGCGACATCCAGCGGGTTTGGGCGCTCGTGCCCGCTCCCGACCATTATGTCCGAGGCGAGGCGGACGTTGATCTCGATATCGGCGGAACTATCGCGGAACCGGCTTTGGCCGGCCGGGCAAACGTCAACGATGGCCGGTATGAGTTCCTGGAAACGGGTACCATCCTGACCGATCTCAGGATCCGGTCGTCCGTCACCGAGGACGGCAGCTTTAATCTCAGCTTGGATGCGGAAGACCCGCAGGGCAGGCCGGTCAAGGGCGTGATTTCGCTCGACGGAACGGAACTCGACGCCTCGATTACTACCGACAAAGCATTGTTGGTCACACGGGAGGACGTAACGGCGCGCATCACGGCCAACATCGAAGCCAAGGGGCCGGTGACTGCTCCTGCCGTTGAGGGCGATGTGCTGATCAATCGGGCGGAGGTACGCTTGGTTCAAGCAATGCCGCCGGAGATCGCGACGCTTGGCGACGTTCGCATCAAGGGAGCGCCGGTTCCAAGACCGGAGCCGTCCGAAGACGGCAATATCACGCTGGATATCTCCGTGCGCGCTCCGAACGATATTTTCGTGCGCGGCCGGGGATTGGACAGCGAGTGGCAAATGGATCTGACCGTGGAAGGGACCGCCGCCAAGCCACGGGTGGTGGGCAGCATCGAGCGGATCCGCGGGCAGTTGGTTCTTCTGGGCAAGACCTTCGAGATGGACAGCGGGGTGATCGACTTTAATGGGGCGGTGCCAGTGAATCCGACCTTGGACATTGCGCTATTGCGGAGTGCAGATGGCATCCGAGGCGGAATCCAGGTTTCGGGGACAGCGAACGATCCAGCCGTCGACTTCGTGTCGACGCCTTCGCTCCCGGAGGGAGAGGTGATGCCGCGTGTCCTGTTTTCGCGCTCGCGCCAGTCGCTGAGCGCGGTGGAGGCGTTAGAGTTGGCGAGCGGCATCGCAACGCTGTTGAGCGGTTCTGGCGGGACGGTGGACCGGGTGCGGACCGCCGTCGGACTCGATGTCTTGCGGTTCGGAAGCACGGAGGAGGGGGAAGCCGAGGTTACGATCGGCCAGAACATAGCGGAGGGAGTGTTCGTGGGTGCCAGCCAGCCGATCGACGGCACCGCGCCGAGCCTGAATGTGGAAGTGGAAGTCCTCGACGACGTCTTGCTGGAGAGCGAGGTCAAGGAGACCGGGGGCACTTCCATCGGTGTGAAGTGGAAATACGATTTCTGACGGGCACTGTGGGGCGATAAAGGCCGTCTCCCAAGAAGGCGGCCTCTCACGGCGGTGCCATGAAAATATTAGCCGCGCAGTTTGCCGCCGGTCGCTTTTTCCACCGCCGCGACGACCTTGGCGCCAAGCGCATCGATTTGCTCGTCGGTGAGCGTAGCCTCGCGCGGCTGGTAAGTGACGGACAGGGCCAAAGACTTTTGCCCCTCGGGTACGCCCTGGCCTTTATAGACATCGAATACCGAAACATCGGTGATCATCGTCTTGTCTGCCTGGCGTACTGCCCGCATCACGGTTTCCGCCGGCACATCCTCCTCCACGAGGAAGGCGAAATCGCGCTCCACCGGCAATAGCGGCTCCAGTTTGAGCAGCGCTCGGGCTTTGCCTTTCGCGCGGGGCAAAGGGATGTGATCCAGGAAGCACTCAAAGCCAACGGCGGTGCCGTCGATATCGTAATCGCGGAGGATTGCCGGATGCATGGCACCGAAATAAGCCAAGACCGCCTTGCCCAGGCGGATCGAACCGGATTGGCCGGGATGGTACCAGGAAGGAGCCTCCGCTACCACTTGGGCGGTGTCCACCGGCGCGCCGCAGCCGGCCAACGCGGCAAGCGCGTCCGCCTTGGCATCGAACACGTCGACCGCGCGCGGCGTCTCTGCCCAGTGTCGAGGCCCGGTTTGGCCCCAACGCAGGCCGGCGGCCATCAGGTCCTGGCCGGTGTGGGAGGAGTCGCGGTATTGCGGCCCCACCTCGAACAGCCCCGCCGAGCGGAAGCCGCGGTCGCGGTTGCGCCGGGCGGCATCCAGCAGGTTCGGCAGGATGGAAGGCCGCATCTGGTCGAGTTCGGCCGAAATCGGATTGACCAGGCTCAGTTCCGCTGCACCGCCGCCGAATTTTTCCGCCTGTCCCTTCGGCATGAAAGAAAAGGTCACCGCCTCCAGCAGGCCGCGCACCGCCAATGCCCGCCGGGCGCGTGGACGCCGGGCCTGGCTTTCGCTCACCGCTGGCTGCGGCAGCGTGGTCTGGCGGGGGAGCGGAGTAACCGGAATGGCGTCATAGCCGTGGACGCGGATCACCTCCTCCACCAGATCCGCCTCGCCATGAACGTCCGGCCGCCAGGAAGGCGGGGAGACCATAATGCCGTCATCCGTGAGTTCCCAGCCGAAGCCGAGCGTTTTCAAGGTCGCCTCTGCCACTTCCCGCAGGACGTCGACTCCTGTCAGTTCCTGCACGCGCTGCGGCCGGAAGTGGTAGGACCGCCGCCATTCGGGCTCCTCTCCTGCGATCACGAGTTCTGACGGCTCGCCGCCGCACAGTTCCAGGATCATGGCCGTCGCCCCTTCGGCGCCCGGGATCAGGGACTGCGGATCGACGCCGCGCTCGAACCGGTAGCGTGCATCGGAGTGGATGCCGAGCTTGCGGCCGGTTGCGGCGGTACGGGTAGGGTCGAACCAAGCGCTTTCGACGAAAACGTTTTCCGTCTCCCCCGTACAGCCAGACGGTTCGCCACCCATGATGCCGCCGAAGGCTTCCGCGCATTTCTCGTCCGCGATCATGCACATGGTCTCATCGGCGGTGTAGGTGCGGCCATCCAGGGCTTCCAATGTCTCTCCAGGCTTGCCGAACCGGACATGGATATCCCCGTTCACCTTGTCGGCATCGAAAACGTGCAACGGACGGGCGCGGTCGTAGGTGAAGTAATTGGTAATATCGACCAGCGCTGAGATTGGCCGGAGGCCGATCGCCTTCAGCCGCTGCTGCAGCCAAGCGGGGCTTGGCCCATTCTTCACGCCGCGGATGTAGCGGCCGACGAAGATCGGACAGGCGTCGCCTGCCTCAAGATGAACGTTGATCGGCGAGCCGAAATTGCCGGCTACCTTGCCTGAATAGGGCTCCGGCTTCAGGATACCCAGCCCCGCCGCGGCCAAGTCGCGGGCGATGCCGCGGATGCCCGCGCAGTCGCCCCGGTTCGGCGTCAGGCCGATCTCCACCACTGGGTCGTTCAGGCCCATCACCTCGGCGAAGGGTGTGCCGACCGGCGGGTCCAGGTCGGTCACGTCGATGATGCCGGCATGATCGCTGGAGAGTTCCAGTTCCCGCTCGGAGACAAGCATCCCAGAGGAGGCCTCGCCGCGAATCTCGGCAGCCTTGAGCGTGATGTCCGTGCCGGGAATGTAGGTGCCTTCCGGGGCGAAGACGCCCTTCATGCCGGAGCGTGCGTTCGGGGCGCCGCAGACCACCTGTACCTCGCCCTCACCCGTGTCGACGCGGCACACGCGCAGGCGGTCGGCATTCGGGTGCTGTTTCGCCTCGACCACATAGGCGACGCGGAAAGGCTGCAGCGTTTCCGCAGGGTTGGTAATGCTGTCTACCTCCAAACCCAGCATCGTGAGGCGCTCGCAGATTTCCTCCAGGGGCGCTTGCGTCTCCAGATGGTCTTTCAGCCAGCCGAGCGTGAACTTCATCGGGCCAGCCCTCCGAGCATGCTGGGCACGTCGAGCGGCACAAAACCGTAGTGGCGCAGCCAGCGGAGATCGCTGTCATACATGGTGCGCAGGTCCGGTATCCCGTATTTCAGCATGGCAATGCGCTCGATCCCCATGCCGAAGGCCCACCCTTGGTAGCGGGTCGAATCGATGCCACAAAATTCGAGCACCCGGGGGTGCACCATGCCGGAGCCGAGAATCTCCAGCCAGTCGCCGCCCGCACCGATGGTGAGCCCGCCCCCCGCGCGCGAACAGCCGATGTCCACTTCCGCGCTCGGCTCCGTGAACGGGAAGTGGGAGTTGCGGAAGCGCACTGGCAGATCGTCGATTCCGAAGAAGCCGCGGCAGAACTCGATCAGCGTTCCTTTCAGGTGCCCCATATGGGTAGTCTCGTCCACAACCAGCCCCTCTACCTGGTGGAACATTGGGGAGTGGGTGGCGTCGTGATCGGAGCGGAAGGTTCGGCCCGGCACGATGATCCGGATCGGCGGCTTCTGCCGCACCATGGTGCGGATCTGCACGGGGCTGGTGTGGGTGCGCAGGACCGGGCGCTGGCCGTTTTGGTCCTCCCTCAGATAGAACGTGTCCATCTCCTGCCGCGCCGGGTGCTCTTCCGGGATGTTGAGGGCGGTGAAATTATGCCAGTCGTCCTCGATGTCCGGTCCCTCGGCGACCGAGAAGCCCATCTCGCCGAAGATAGCGACCAACTCGTCCCAGGCCTGCATCAGCGGATGCACGCGCCCCTTCGGCTGCGGACGCACCGGCAGGGTCACGTCCACCCGCTCCTTGGCAAGCCGCGCTTCGAGCTCCGCCGCTTCCAGTGCCGCCTTGCGGGTTTCAAGCGCCGCAGCCACTTCGTCCTTCAGGGCATTAAAGGCTTGGCCGGCGCTGCGGCGTTCTTCTGGCGGCAGCGAGCCCAGGGTCTTCATCTGCTCGGTGATGATACCCTTGCGCCCGAGTGCCTGGACCCGCACTTCTTCCAACGCGGCGGTCGATTCGGCCGCCTCTACCTGCGCGAGGAGAGATTCGCGCAGCTCCTCAATGGCGATGGCCATGGGACACACTCTCCAATTTCCGATTCCACCGCGTTTTCACGCTTGAATGCTCCCGGGGCAAGAGACGAATTGCTGCGGAGCAAGCCTGGTCTTGCGGCCAGCCTTGCCGTGCGGCACCGTGATGACTAGCTTTGCGCCAATCCCGCGAACCTGATTCATGTGAGAGCGCGCTGCGATGGACGTGATCCTAATACCTTTGCTGAACATCGTCTGGACCGTGGTGTCGATCTACATATGGGTCGTCATCATCAGCGCGGTGCTCACTTGGCTTGTCAATTTCAACGTCGTCAACACGAGCAACCGGCTCGTTTACATGATCGGCGATTTCTGCTTCCGCTTGACCGAGCCCGCGTTACGGCCGATCCGTAACTTTCTGCCGAACCTTGGGGGCATTGACCTGTCGCCCGTCGTGCTGATCCTTATTCTGATCTTCGCGCGTGACGTTTTCGCGGGCATCGTCCGCAGTGCCGTGTAAAAGACTGCGTCGGTCGATGTGCGACGGCGGCCTTCGGATTGCGGTCCGCCTGACGCCCGGCGCGAAGGTTGACCGGATCGAGGCGGTAGATTGCGATGCTGAGGGCAAGCCATGTCTGCGGGTGCGTGTAAGGGCGCGGCCGATAGGCGGCCAGGCCAATCAAGCGCTAATCGAGCTGTTGGCAAAGCGCTGGCGTCTGCCGAAATCGGCAGTTGCCATCGTCAAAGGGAGCACGTCACGGAACAAAGTGGTTGCGCTGCAGGGTGACGCTAAACTTCTGAAAGCCGGGATTGAGGCCGAGATATGACTGCGGAACGCATTGACGGAAAAGCCATCGCCCAGTCCATGCGGGAAACCGTGAGCCGGGCGGTAGGGAACATGGCCATCAAGCCCGGCCTGGCGGTTGTGCTGGTCGGGGAGGACGCGGCCAGCGAGGTTTACGTTCGCAACAAGGTTAAGGCGTGTGAGAAAGCAGGAATTGTTTCCTTCCATCACACGCTGTCGGCCGAGACGGCTGAAACCGAACTCCTCCTCCTGCTGGACAAGTTGAATGGTGACCCGGCGGTGCACGGCATCCTGGTGCAGTTGCCGTTACCCGATCATATCGACGCGCAGGCAGTGATCGAGCGGATCGACCCGGAGAAGGACGTGGATGGATTCCACCCGGTCAACGTTGGACGCTTGTCGCTCGGCCTGCCCGCCCTGGAGCCTTGTACGCCGCGCGGCTGCATGATTTTGGCGGAGTCGGTGCGGCAAGATCTGACCGGTCTGCATGCCGTGGTCCTGGGCCGCTCGAATATCGTCGGGAAACCGATGACTCAGATGCTGCTGGCCGCCAATTGCACGGTCACGATCGCGCATTCCCGAACTCGCGACCTGGCGGAAGTCGCGCGCACAGCGGACCTGCTGGTGGCGGCGGTCGGGCGGCCGCAGATGGTGCGAGGGGGGTGGATCAAGCCCGGAGCGATCGTCATCGATGTCGGCATCAACCGGGTGCCGCGGGAGGACGGCAGTGGCAAGATGCGGCTTGTCGGCGATGTGGCCTACAAGGAGGCGGAAGAAGTAGCAGGCGCGGTTACACCGGTGCCCGGTGGCGTAGGGCCGATGACCATCGCTTGCCTGTTGCGGAACACGGTTATTGCGGCCTGCCGCCAGACAGGCGCGCCTGTCCCCGCCAGTCTCGTTTGATGTCCGTACTGCGCGATCAAACGGGCATGGGGCAGGAACAGGGCTACTCAGACCGCTTTAGGAACTAGGCGCCTTTGCCCATATTTGACACCATCCGCTTGGGCTGATTTCGCCCCGGACAAGTTTGCAGGCATTTGGCGGCTGCCAGTGCCTGCATCCGTCGCAACGTTTTCCGTCTTTTGGCTCGTCTTGGTAGCTAACCGCTTTTTGCGGTGCCTTCGCTTCGGCTTTCGTCGCCACCAAGCTGGCTGCTGCTACCCCCGCAGGGATCGCAGCCAGCCAGGCAAGGGCCTGACGCCGCTGCCACGTTTTCGACCCGTCCATACAACTAGCCTCCTTGGATACTCACTGACAGGCTGTGCAAGGCGTCTGAGCCCTGCATTAACCTGCTTCACCATATGTTGCTGAGTTAAGGAACGGTACCGGGGTTCCCGCGGATGTGACCCTGGGTGAACTGTTGTGATGGCTCTGACGGATTTCGATGGCGTTAGGCGGCTGCAGACCATAGCTGGCACCAGCCGTCCGGGCTGATTTCGCCCCGGATAAGCTTACAGGCGTCGGGCGGCTGCCAATTCTGGCATACCTCGCAGCGTTTTCCGTCTTTCGGCTCGTATTGATAGTTAACTGCTTTTTTCGGCGCTTTCGCTTCGGCATCCGCCGGCGTGAGGCTGGCTGCTGCCGCGCCTACAGGCACCGCGGCCAGCCAGGCAAGCGCCTGGCGCCGTGGCAATGTTTTCGGTCGATCCATCACACCTCGGCTCCTCTAGTCCAAGCGCGCAGACTGAGCAAACTGCCGTGGCCATGCATTAACGTGGGTCAACGCAACCGGTTGCGAGGACAAAAAACGCCACCCCTTGGGGCGAGAAACGAGGGGGGCCCGAGGCGAGACCTCCCCCGTACGGTTGTAACGGATATGAAGAAGAAGCTAGGCGGCTGCAGCCGGCATGGTTGGCGCTGCATCGAGCAGGCGGCAGATCGCCCAGGTCAGTTCCGCACGGTTCAGGGTATAGAAGTGGAAGTGCTCTACCCCTTCTGCCTGCAACCGGCGGCAAAGCTCGGCAGCGTGGGTGGCGGCGACCAGCCGCCGCTGTTCCGGATCATCGTCAAGCCCTTCGTAAAGCTCCTGCATCCATTTGGGAATGCCGGCGCCGCACATTTTGGCGAACTTCGCGGCCTGGGCGAAGTTAGTGATGGGCAGGATCCCCGGAACCAATTCGATACGCGCGCCCGCCTTGTCCAGCCGGTCCCGGAAGCGCAGGAAGCTGTCCGCCTCGAAGAAAAACTGGGTGATGGCGCGGGCTGCGCCCGCGTCGATCTTCCGCTTCAGGTATTCCAGTTCGAATTCGGCACTGGGCGCGGCCGGGTGCACTTCAGGGTAGGCGGCGACGCTGATTTCGAAATCCGCAACCTTTTTCAGCCCTTCCACCAGATCGAGCGCGTAGGCGTAGCCGCCGGGATAGGGCTCGTAATTATCGGCCCCTTCCGGCGGGTCCCCCCGCAGGGCGACGATGTGATGGATGCCGGCATCCCAGTACTTGCGTGCAATGTCGTCGATTTCTTCCCGCGTTGCAGAGACGCAGGTCAGGTGCGAGGCCGGCTCCAGATCGGTTTCCCGACGCATGCGCATGATGGTTGAATGAGTGCGCTCGCGGGTGGAGCCGCCAGCACCGTAGGTGACGGAGGCGAAACGGGGTTTTAATGGCGCGAGGCGCTCGATTGCGTTCCAGAGCGATGCTTCCATCGCATCGTTCTTTGGCGGAAAAAATTCGAAGGATACTTGTGGCATACTCATTGGAGTTCCTTCCATCAAATCGTTAGGTTCGATGTTCTAGGGTTCGCGATCGTAATCGCATTTAAAGCCAGGGAGAGGCTGCAGCAGGCAGTCTCGAAACCTTTACGTCCGCCCCGGGCACGTCGGCTGCCCAGAGAACCACTGTCAGCGCCCGGCCGGGCAAGGCATCGGCCTGCCGCCATTGCAGGCCGGTGTTCTCGAACCACTGCCGAACCTCTTCGTCCGCAAAGCCCAGACGGCGGTGTTCGTGTTGGGTCCGCAATTCCTCGTGGCTATGCGGAGCGAAGTCCGCGATGATCAACCGGCCGCCGGGGCGCAAGACGCGCGATGCTTCGGCAACGGCCTGTTCCGGCGCATCCGTGTAGTGCAGTACCAAGTGAATTGTTACCAGGTCCACCGAGTTGTCCGCGAGCGGCAAGTTGTACAAATCGGCCAGTCGCAGACTGACATTCGAAAGGCCGGCGCGGCTGACGCGGTCTCTTGCGATCGCGAGCATCGCGCGCGAATTGTCGACCCCCACCGCGCTTTGAACCCTGGGCGCCAGGAGCATGAGAATACGGCCCGTGCCCGTTCCAATGTCGAGGTGCGAGCGGAAGTCATGTGGCGGCACATGACTGAGGAGCTGCTTTTCCACCAGTTCCTCTTCGACATACAGGGCGCGTATCGCATCCCATTGCCGGGCGTGCCGCTCGAAGTAGGCCTCCGCAGCAACTTCCCGGCGCTCGCGGACGCTCGCCAAGCGCTGCAGGTCGGCAGCGATGACTGGATCGTCCGGATTGAGCAGGGTAAGAATTGTATCGGACGTGCGGTCTTCTCCCCGTTCCAGCCGGTAAAATGTCCAGTTGCCCTCCCGCATCGGTGCGATGAGGCCAGCGTCCGTAAGGATTTTCAAATGGCGTGAGACGCGTGGCTGACTTTGCCCGAGAATGTGGGTCAACTCTGACACCGCAAGCTCTCCCTCTGCGCACAAGGCAACAATCCTCAGGCGGGTCGGTTCAGCCACAGCTTTCAAACGGTCTACTAAACGAAGCACCAGCGTCTCTATTCAGCGCATCCTGACTCATAACGATATAAAGATATCATTATGTTCTTTCCTTGCCAAGCCCTGTAAGGTTGTGGGCCGTGAATGGTGCCGTGCTAGGCGTGTGCTAACCGGTCATCAGGCAACGCGAGCGAGAGCCAAAACCGAATTTGAATGGCCTGCTATCCAAGCGACTGTTAGGAGGGTAGGCAGACCTTGAGGGGTTGCATAAAAGGGATTTACCATGGACCAGCTTCGTTTTTTTTCGTTGCGCTGGCGGTCATTGGCACGGCGGCTGGCAATGCTGGCGATTGTGTGTTTGGCCGTTTCCAGTTGTGCCACGGAGCCCGATAGCGCGAACTCGATGAACGATCCGCTGGAAGGGTTCAACCGTCACGTTTTCGCTTTCAATGATGCGGTGGACACCGTGGCTATTCGGCCGGCAGCGGTTCTTTACCGCGACACGGTGCCGGAGCCCCTCAAGAACATCGTTTCCAACTTTCTGGATCATCTCACCCTGCCGCTGACGATTGTCCATGACCTGCTGCAGGGAAAACCGGACCGGGCGGGGATTGCCGCCAAGCGCCTGTTTTTGAACACAACGGTCGGGATGGCCGGATTGTTTGATATCGCCACCCCGGCGGGCTTCGTCTATCACCAAGAGGATATGGGCCAGACCCTCGGGGTTTATGGCGTCGGGCCGGGGCCCTACCTGGTGTTGCCGTTCTTGGGGCCGTCGTCGGTTCGCGATGCTGCCGGTAACCTGGTCGATCGGTTCATCGATCCCGTCAGCATTGCCACCTACGCTGCGTCTTCCGACATGGCCTTGCGAATGGGCCGCACTGCGGCCTCCGGACTGGTGGAACGGGAAAAATTGATAGGAACGTTGGACGCCTTACGGGAATCCCTGGACTATTATGCCACGCTCCGGTCTTCGTACCGGCAGCGGCGGGAGAGCGTCATCCGTGATGGACGGCCGCCGTCGCCGGAAGAGCGGGAGAAAGATCCGTTCGCCGACTTCGAGTAGCCCGTCTTTTTTGCCATCGCGTCACCCGAATAATCTCAGCCGATGGAACCGGCCGGAAGCGCCATGTGAGGAACGCTGATTCGGATACGCGCACCCTCCCCGGGGCGGCTGTCGATCGCCAGGCTTCCCCCGTGCGCGGCCATGACACGCTCCACGAACTGCAAGCCAAGGCCGTGGCCGGCAACAGGACGCGAATTCGGTTCGGTGAAGGCGCTATTCCGCAAACGGCGCGGCAAGCCAAGCCGGACCGGATCCATCCCAATGCCGCTGTCTGCCACCGTGAAAACGGTTTCCTCCGCAGACTGCGCGACTGTCACCGTGATCGAGCCACCTTCCGGCGTATACTTGATTGCGTTCTGAACCAGATTGAAAAGAGACTGCAGGAGGAGGCGGCGATTGCCGCGGAAAGCCGTTGCGTCCGGGCAGATTTCCAGGTGAAGTGTGAGAGACCGTTCTTTGGCGGGAGCGGCGAACGCATCTGCGATTTCCTTCGCTAGGACCGCAGGTTCGATCCGGTCGTCGCATGGAATGGCGACTGTCTCTGCATCGCCAACCGTGAGCAGGTCTTCAAACAGGCCCCGCAGATGTTCGCTGCTCCGCCGGATGTTTGCGGCATAGTCGCGGTATTGCTGTTGGGCGCTGCTCCAGCGTCCGATGGAGGCGTGCTCGATCGCTTGCGCAAACCCGATGATAGCGTTTAAAGGCGACAGCATTTCATGGCTTATCTCTGCGAGAAGCGGCCGATCCGGTGACTCGACGCCCGATGCCTGTTTGGCAGGCGATGCTGCCGGCAGGCCAAGCGCAATCCAAGCTGCATGCCGAACTGCCGCCAGCAAGGCGGATTCGGGCCAAGGCGGCCCTGACAAAATCTCGAACGCGCCACCTGCCCAAAGGCGTTCCCTCAGTGCCGGGTCGCTTTCCCGGTTGACGCAAACAATGACGGGCAGGCAAGGAGCTAGCGAGGAAATTGCGGCGAGATCGCCGCCGGCCGGTGAGGGCGTGCCCCTGCCATCGACAACGGCGAAGTCGAGGTTCTCGCGAGCGCTCCACGTCTGCACCTCTCTCAAATCGCGGCAGGCATGCAGAACGGCCGGTTTCCTGGCGTCGCGGGCCAATGGAGCCCGCAGGGAGGGAGCGAATAGCGGATCCCGCGACAGCGAGAGCCCAATCGGAGAGGCCTCGCAGCCCCAGGGAGCCGACGGCGTTTCCTCGGTTGCAACAGCAGGCTTCCGGCTCCATCGTGAACCTATCACCGGCGAACTCCTCAGGCGGCTTGTGGATAACGGTGTGCTCCACCAGTCGGTTCAGCGCCCTTCGCTTCTCTGCACGGGGCTGTTAGTCATTTGCTTGCCAACGATGATTACGGTAAGGCAACTAACCTGAATTAAACCTTAATGCGCGGTGACAGGCGGACACAGCCAGTAGGCACCGCAACGAGGAACGATGACGGACTCGATCAAGCGCGTGGTGCTGGCCTATTCAGGCGGGCTGGATACTTCGGTAATACTCAAGTGGCTTCGGGAAGAATACCATTGTGAAGTGGTGACTTTTACCGCTGATCTTGGGCAAGGCGAAGAACTGGAGCCTGCGCGGAAAAAAGCCGAAATGTTTGGGGTACGGCAGATCTTTGTCGACGATCTGCGCGAGGAATTCGTACGGGATTTCGTGTTTCCGATGTTTCGCGCCAATGCGCTGTATGAGGGGCTATATCTGCTCGGTACGTCCATTGCCAGGCCGCTTATCGCCAAACGTCAGATTGAGATCGCTGAACAGGTCGGGGCTGACGCGGTTGCGCACGGCGCCACCGGCAAGGGCAACGATCAGGTCCGCTTCGAACTCGGTTATTACGCGCTGAAGCCGGATATCAAGGTGATCGCACCCTGGCGGGAGTGGGAGCTGAACTCCCGCACCAAGCTGATCGAATTCGCTGAGCAGCATCAGATCCCCATCGCAAAAGACAAGCGTGGCGAGGCTCCATATTCGACCGACGCCAACTTGCTACACATTTCTTACGAAGGAAAAGCGCTGGAAGATCCGTGGGTTGAACCCGACGAGGATATGTTCACCCGGTCGGTTTCTCCCGAAGAAGCGCCGGACCGGCCGGAATATGTGGAAATCGATTTTGAGGGGGGCGACCCCGTCGGCGTGGACGGCGAGCGGCTGTCGCCTGCTGCGCTGCTCACCCGTTTGAACGAAATTGGCGGCGCCCACGGCATTGGCCGCCTGGATTTGGTCGAAAGCCGGTTTGTGGGGATGAAGTCCCGGGGGGTCTACGAGACGCCGGGCGGGACCGTCCTCCTGGAAGCGCGTCGGGCGGTCGAGTCGCTGTGTCTCGACCGGGGGGCGATGCACCTGAAGGACGAGTTGATGCCGCGGTATGCGGAGTTGGTTTACAACGGGTTTTGGTTCTCGCCGGAGCGGGAGATGTTGCAGGCGGCGATTGACGAAAGTCAAAAGCGTGTGACCGGGACTGCCCGGCTGAAACTGTTCAAAGGGCATGTCCGCACTGTCGGCCGTAAGTCGCCGTTTAGCCTGTATCATCCGCATTTCGCTACCTTCGAAGAGGATACGGTCTACGACCAGCGGGACGCGGAAGGCTTCATCAAGCTTAATGCGTTGCGGCTTCGTTTGCGGGGCATGATGGGGTCGGAATAGCTTCGCCTAAGATTGCGGCAAAAGCGCAAAATTCCGAACGGAGTCCTTGCTTCTGCGGCGCGATACACCTACCTTCCGGTCCCTACGCCGGGTCGGATTTGGCCGCCGCGCCAGAGGTTTCCGCGCAGCCAACCGCTTGCCGACCCCCCAACCGCGTGCTCCCGCACCGCGCCTCCGCTGCGTCGTCGCGCCTGCTCTCGCAAGAATGCGGCTGAAATGCTCGTCGCTGTGTGCCGGCGGAAGCACCTAGAAAACAAGGATTGGAGACATCAATGCAGCAGGATAAACGCCTCAGTGGAAAGAAAGTGGCCATCATGGTGGCCAACGGCTTTCAGGAAACGCACATGACCGAGGCGCAGAGAACGCTGACCGCAGAGGGTGCTGGCTCGGTCATCATCTCCAGCGAAATCGGCGTGGTGAATGGTTGGCACGAAGGCTCCTGGGGCCACAATTTCTTCGTCGACAGCGGCCTCAACAAAGTACTGCCCAGCCAGTATGACGCGCTGCTAGTGCCGGGCGGTGAGCGCAGCATACTCGCCCTTTCGGGGAATGCCCACGCAAAGCGAATCATCAAAGGCATGCTGGATGCCGATAAGACGGTAGGCATGATTGGCCGTGCTGTCGGGCTGCTAGCATCGGCGGAATGCGCCTCTAATCGTACTGTCACCGGCAACGAAGTGGTGAAGGAACAGGTCCAACAGGCCGGCGCGATCTGGTCGACGGATCAAGCTGCCGTAGATGGCCATTTGATCTCCAGCGCCGGCAATGACGATTTGCCCGCCTTTATCGAAGCTTTTGTCGCCTCGATCAGCGGCGTTGAAGTCGAGACCGAGAGCGAGGCCGCTTAGGTCCGAGGCGCCCAGCTGACCGGGTCGCCGGGGGCAAGGCCGAGCACGGCGGCGGCCGATCCTTTGTTCACGGCGATTTCCGCTAGGCCTAACGAGTTTCGATACCAAAACGCTTCGCCAGGCGCGGCATCCGAAAAGGTGCTTGCCTGGCGAAACTCTTGTGGACCGGCCCGCAGCCGAAGCCCCACAACCGGGGTCAGACCGGTCATCAAATTGCCGTATGCGTCCTCATAGATGATAGCGCTCATCTCGTCCGGCCACCCTGAGCCTACAGGCGCGTCGCCGAGCAAGGTCAGCCCCGATAAATTGCCTTGAGCCAGACGCGCCGCCGTCGGTGCAAACAGGTCCCGGCCGTGAAACGAGGTCGAGAGCGCCTGGGGCTGCCAAGTTATCTCTAACCATTCCGGTTTGGCCCGGTTGCTGCCGGCAAGGCGCCGGGCGGCGGGAACGAGAAGGCCGTTGTCCGGCCCGACCAGCCAGCGCTCGCCTGCACGGACGGCGATCGGTCGGCGGGTACTGCCGACGCCGGGATCGACAACGGCGGTTACGACCGCGCCCTCTGGCCAATGGGGAGCGAGCGCAGCCAGCAGATAGGCAGCGGCCTGCGGTTGAAAGGCGGATGCATCGTGCATCAGATCGATGACCGGCACGCCCGGAGCGGTCTGGGACAGAACCGCATGCATCTGCCCGACATAGGGGCCTCGCCAGCCGAAATCCGTGAACAACAGGATCATGGCGGCGGTATTACCGGATGGAAGCTGGCGGCTTCCGCCGCGATATCCCCGGAAAGGCGCGGGTCGGCTGCGACCTCTACTTCCCGTTTGAAGGCGCGAAATCCTTGGCGGAGGTAGAAGGGTAGGGCGCCCGGGTGGTCGAAGGTGCAAGTGTGCAGCCAGAGCCGGCGTGCCCCGCCATCTTGGAAGGCCAGCCGCTGCGCCTCCCCCATCATCCAGTTGCCGAGGCCCTGGCCGATCGCTTCCCGCACCAGGCCGAAGAACACGATCTCGCAGTCGGGCGCCTCGCGCCAATCCATCTCCAACAGCCCGATGTCGCGGCCGCGCTCGCGCAGCGCGTGGATGTGCACCTGGGGATGGCGGATGATCGCGGCGAGTTGCTCATCCGTCATCAGGGTGCGTGTGAACCAAAGCCAATCCTCGCCTACCTCCCGGTAGAGTCCGCGGTACCAATTCAACTCCGGCTGATCGATCCGCTCCAGCGTCACGCCCGGACGCGGACAAGGCGGGAAGCGCTCCGGCGGTGCGTGCCTTTCCAGGTGGGTGACGATGGACGCGATCGCGCCCGGCGGCAGGGGCAGGTAGGACGACATCTCAGGCTCTCATTCCACCCGCCACTCCTCGATCCATAAGGTCGTCGGGGCAAGATGGCCGGTTGGGCGCACGCCCTTCAGCCAGCGGGGAATCACATACGGGTCGGCGCGGAAATAGAGCGGCAGCGCGGGCAGGTCTTCAGCGTAGATCCGTTGCAGTTCGTGCCAGCGCTCCAGACGGGATTCGCGGCTGAGATCGACCTCGATCGCGTCGATCAGCGCGTCCATCACCGGGTTCTTATAGCCCGTGTAGTTCTGGCCGGCCCAATTGTTTGCCTGCGTCGGGATCATGGAGGAATGGAGAGTGGACCGGGGCACGCTTTCGGGCGCAGAAATCCAGGCAAACATGGCCATGCCGTCGAACCGTCGCTCCCGCACGGTCTGGCCGAAGAACACGCGGGCCGGCTGGTTCCGGATCTGGATATCCACGCCTATCTGTTTCCAGTAATGCTGCAGCACCTGCTGCACCTGTTCCCGGACCCGTGCGCCGGCCGTCGTACCGAGCGCCAGCGACAGCTTTGCGCCGTCCGCGTTGACGCGCACCCCACCGGGACCCGGCGTCCAGCCTGCTTCTTCAAGCAGGGTCTTAGCGCGCTCCGGATCGTAGGAGTAGTGCGGCACGTCTTCCGCGTGCACCCAGTCGAGCGGGCTCACATTGGTGTGCGCAACCGGTTGCTTGCCCCGGAACAGGCGCTGGCTGACCGCCTCCCGGTCCACGCCGTGGAGCAAGGCTCGGCGCACTCGCGGATCGGCCAGGATCGGATTGTCGAGATTCAGGTCGATGTGCTCGTAAATCAGGCCGGCTTTGTAGACGAACTCGAATTCCGCGCTGCGCCGCTCTTCCAGCGACAACGCCTGGTCGAGTGTGAGGCCGAGAGAGCCGGCGATGTAGTCGAGGGCGCCAGACAGCAGGTTCGCCTCCAGTGCGGCGGTGTTCTCTACGACGCGGATGACAATCCTGTCGAAGTACGGTTCCTCCCCGTACCAATGTTCGTTTCGGGCCATTTCCACGAATGCGCCCGGCGAGACCCGGGCAATCCGATACGGACCGAAATAGAGGCCGGGGTTGGCCGTGTCCGTATCGTAGAGCGTGCGGCGCTTGTATTCGCGCGGGTTTTCCTCAAACCTCGCCCGCTCCAGGTGGGCGGGGAGGGGGGCGACGCCAAAGGCGTTGTAGGTATAGGTGATCCGGTCCGTATGCAGGATGGCGGTTTTCGGGTCCGGCGTCTCGATCTTCCAGATTCGCTGGTAGACATCCGCACCGGTTACGCCCGATTCGGGATGCTTGCCGACTTCCCAGGTGAAGCGGATGTCGTCTGAGGTGACCGGCCTGCCATCCCCCCATGTTGCGCCATCGGCGATGCGGTAGGTAACGGCGACCCCGTCTTCGCCTTCCGGCGTGGCTTCCCGGACCGCACCGCCGTTCTCCAGCGTCGGCAGCTCCTTGCAGAGCATACAAGCGAGTTGCCAATCATGGTCGTAGACCGTGACCGGACGGAGCGCCATGCCGAGCACGTACGACTTGGCCAGCATGGCGTCGATGATCGGGTGAAAGGTGGACGGAAATTGTGTGACGCCGATGGTAAGCGTTGTCTTCTGCGCCTGAGCCATGCTGCCGGTGGCCGCAAGCATCAGCGCCGCGATCCCAAAAAGAAGCGCACGCATCAGGCGTTCCAGTTTTCGGGATCGTTCAGAAACGCCCGAACGACGGCAGCCTTCTCCGGCGGGAAGTAACCCCGCGTCTCCGCTTCCTCGATCACGTCCCACCAAGTGGCGAGTCCGTGTAGCGTTACGTCCATCTGGCCGAGCGTGCTGACGCTTTGCGGGAAAATGCCATAGTGGAACAGTACAAGGCAGTCCTCGATCCGGCCGCCCGCCTTACGGATGGCTTCGATGAAATTGACCTTGCTGCCGCCATCGGTTGCCAGATCTTCCACCAGCAACACACGGGCGCCTTCGGGCATGTGCCCCTCGATCTGCGCCATGCGCCCGAAACCTTTCGGATTCTTGCGCACATAGACCATCGGCAGGGCCAAACGCTCGGCGATCCAGGCGGCGAAGGCGATGCCCGCGGTTTCCCCACCTGCGATCACGTCGATGGATTCGAGCCCGATATCGCGGCCGATCATCTCCACCGCCAAGTCCATCAGTTTCGCGCGGGCGCGCGGGAAGGAGATCAGCTGACGGCAGTCGATATACACGGGGCTGCGCCGCCCGGACGTGAAGGTGAACGGTTCGTCCTCGTAGCAATACGCAGCCTTAATCTCGAGCAGGGCGTAAGCGGTTGCGCGGGCGGCAACGGCGCGCTCGATTTCGTGGGCTTGCTGAACGCTGATGGTCGTGGTCGGCTTGGCGCCGGCGGCTTGGGACATGAGCTAAGCGCTTCTCTGGGGTGAAAGGGAGCATTATGGTGAGGGGATCTTCCGCCGTAGGCACCGATCCCACCCCAATGCTCGCTACCTTAACCCAAATCTTTGGGGACTTGCAGCCGTCGACCCTGGTCTTTATCGGGCTCGGCGCGTTTTTTTCCGCCATGTTCCACAGCGTCGCCGGATTCGCAGGCGGCCTGATTCTGTCCGTTCTTCTTGCGCCGGTTATTGGCATCAAGGCCGTGGTCCCGGTGATCGCCGTTTCCCTGCTGGTAAGCCACACGAGCCGTGTCTGGGCCTTCCGCAAAGGCTTCCGATGGCCAATCTACCGCGATGTGATGACCACCGCCTTTCCCTGCATCATCCTGGGCGCGGCGATTTATGCCTATCTCCCGGTCAACGCGGTGGCGCTGTTGCTGGGCTTGTTTCTGGTTGGCACCGTGCCGTTGCGGCGGCTGATGAAGCGCTACAACTATCAGGTTGGAAAGCGCTCGCTGATGGGCGTAGGCGTGCCGTTCGGAGTGTTGAGCGGATCCACCGTGGGCGCTGGAATGATCCTGGCGCCGTTCATGCTGGCAGTCGGATTGGCGGGCGAGGCGCTGATGGGCACCATGGCCGCCGTAGCGCTGACCGTGAACGTGACCAAGGCGGTAGTGTTCGGTGGCTTTGCCGTGCTGGACAGCGGGTTGGCGCTGGCCGGTTTTCTGGTCGGGCTTTGTACCGTACCCGGCAACCTCAGTGGCCGCTGGATCGTACGCAACACGCCTATTCGCGTGCATGTTATGGTTGTGGAAAGTGTGGTGATGGCCGGCGGTCTCTATTTTCTCTACGCGGCGGGTGAAGGATGGAACTGGTGGGGATGACCGCGTCGCTTGGACCGCGTAACTTGGATTGCATCGGCTGGGAACTGAACCGGAAGACATGGGTAGGCTTGACAAAGCGCCGCACTGCGACAATTATGCCAGTGAAGGCATCGTCTGGCTCGGGGTCCAGGAACGCTTCAACCAGACCTAGCCTTCAGCGCACGCAATCCGGCTTGCGCTGACGGAACCAGGAGGGTGTGTTAAACATGACTCCACCCGGTTACAAGAACCCGCTGCGCTGAACGCGAGACATCGTGCTTGCCCGGGTCGCGCCGATGCATCCGGCGAGGCATTGACCTTGAAATCGGTTCCGCAACCAGGAGGATGCGATTGCGCATGACCCTACCCGATTGCCAGAACCTGCCCCGTTGAACAAACGGGGCAGGGCGCAACATGGCCGCGGACGCACATCCTAGCGGAAATTTGCGCCTGATCCCAAAAACATGCGTAATACGGGCTGCCCGCTAATCGGGTAGGCATTGGCTTGCGGAGCACCGCAAGCAGACCGGAACGGTCAACGAAAACCCCGCGCGCCAGAAGGGCCGCGGGGTTGTTCTTGGGACGAAAAGAGCCGCTAATAAGCCATCTAGACGGCTTCCAGCGGCGCATTCATCATGGTGCCAGAGACAATGATGCCGCCGCGGTCGCCGATATCGATCTTCCCGTAGCGTTCCGCATAGACCGGCGGCAGCGGCCGGGCCTCCGGGGCAGCCAGCCATAGGCGCAGCAGGTGGCGCTTTTTCTCAGGCTCCGGCCAGTCAATGAAGGCGGTGCGGTCATGCAGCAGGGTATGATTGTGCACCCATTGCATGTCGCCCCGCTGGAAGTCCATGTTCAGGTGTAATGCTGGGTCGTTGGCCAGATCATCGAACAGGTCGAGTGCACTCTTCTGCTTTTCGGTGAGCGGCGGCACGCCTTCCAAACGCCGTGCACTCTCAATGTAACGCCGCGCGTAAATGGCGGATAGGCGGCCCTCGTAGTAGTTGAACACCGGTATCTCGAAGTATGGGAGCTTGCCTTCCGGGATCTCGCCGCGGCGGTCCGTGGCGAAAGGCTGGAACAGTTCCCAGAGCAGATCCGGCGCGCGTTTGTACATCTCGTTATAGATGGTCATCGTGCTGACGATCGACGACTTGCCGCCTTCTTTCGCCGTTTTCAGGCAGAGCAGGGCGACGATATCGCAGCTGTCGGTGTGATAAGTCTGCCGCTCGGTCGTCTGGTAGATCCGGACCTTTGGATCCTCGGTGGAAAGCCCCAGGTCCTTGACATGGCCCAACACGTGCCCCTTGGCGTTTTGCGAACGCGCATTGCCGAAATAGGTGCCGACGCCGAAATAGGCGATCGCGCTCTCGCGCATGGAGTAGCGGTCAACCGGCAGGCCGCGCATCAGCGCGAACCCGCGGCCGTTGAGAACGTCGCTGCACAGATCCTTCAGCTTTGGGCCGAGCGTCGGCAGGGGGAAATCCGCCTGGGTGATCCGGGCGATGTCCGCTTCCCGGGCCACCAGGGGTGCGATGGCTGCATCGATTTCCGCAATGTCGCTTTCGGTGAGCTGGTAGACCCATTCGTCCGAATTGGCGAGATCTGGCCCGTACCAGGCACTCGGTCCGGCGATCGGCTCCGGCAATTCCGCCGGAATGATATAACTGAGGCCGTCAGGCATGGTGCGCGTTTCCCTTTATGCGTCGGCTTCGAGGGGGGCGTTCAGGGGCACGCCCGGCACCTTGATGCCATCGGGACGCCCACCCTTGGTCTTGCCTTGATGCTCTCCGGTGTAGCTTTCTGGCAAAGTCGGCCCATCGTCGCACGCCAGCCAAAGGCGCAGCAAATGGCGCCGCTTCTCCGGCTCCTCGTAGTCCTCGTAGGCGGTGCGGGAGTGGGCGACAGCGTGGTTGCTCACCAGTTGGATGTCGCCCGGTTCGAACGCCATATCGAGATGCAGTGCCGGGTCGTTCGCCAACTCGTCGAACAGGTCCATTGCCTCGTTCTGCTCTGGCGTTACGCGCGGCACCACATCCATCAACTGCGCCTTCCGCACGGCGCTGCGCACATAGGTGCAGATCACGCGTCCGTCGCAGAGATTGAACGGTGCCGTTCCGTAATAGGGTTTGCGACCTTCCGGCACCTCGCCCCAACGCGTGCGGTAGACGGGCTGGGTCAGAACCGCCGCCAGGTCAGGGCGGCGCTTCACCATCTCGTTGTAGATCGTCGTCGTGGAGACAAGCGACGACAGGCCACCCGATTTGCTCTTCTTCAGGCACAGCAGGGCGACGGTGTCGGAACTGTCCGTGTGATAGGGCAGGCGCGCGCTGGTCTGGTAGCCGCGGGCGAGGGGGTCGTTGTAATCGAGGCCAAGGTCTTTCACGTGCCCCAGCACGTGGCCCTTTCCGTTCTGGCTTACGGGTTCGCCCCAATAGGCGCCAATACCCCAGAAAATGCGGGCAGCTTCCGCGACGTCGTAGCGCTCGATCGGCAGCCCGCGCAGCAGGAAGAAGCCGCGGCCATGCAGCACTTCGCGGCAGATACCGGTGAGGCGAGGGCCCAGCGTCGGCAGCGGGAAGTCATCCCGGCCAATGCCCAGGATTTCCTTGCTCCGCACGCGCTCAAGCGCTGCCTGCACTTCGCCAATCTCGGCTTCGTTCAAGGTATGGATCCAGTCAGTGCGCTTGGCTTGATCGGGACCGGACCAAGCTTGCGGCCCATTAATCAGCGGCAAATCAGTGCCGGCGGACATCACGGTATCAGGCATTTTCATGCTCACTATCGGTTTTCGGCTGCGCGTTTGCAGCGGACTTGCACACAATCTAATCCGAAATGCTTCCTAAGAGAACCGCCGGATGGCTTCTTTGCTCAGCGACTGTCGCAGGTCGTCGTATCCCTCCCACGGGTCGTTCTGAAGGTGGGCCAGCCGCTGACCGATGTTTTTGATGGTGTAACACGCTGCGTCCGCAATTCCGGAAAGCTCCTCCCAGGAAACCGGCGTCGCTATCGGCGCGCCTTTTCGTGCCCGCGGCGAAAAAGGGGCGATGGCAGTCGAACCGCGCTCGTTACGCAGGTAATCAATGAAAATCTTACCGGCGCGCTTTTCTTTGGACGCAGTGGCGATGTAGCGCTCGGGGTTCAATTTCACCATGGTCTTGGCAAGGCCGGAAGCGAAATCCTTTACATCACCCCACGAGGAGCGCCGTACGATAGGAGTGATGACATGAATGCCCTTGCCGCCCGTTAACATGGCAAAACTCTCTAGCTGGGCCTCCTCTCTCAGCCTGTCGCGTAAGGCAAAGGCGGTGTCGCGGATCTCGGCGAAGTCGAGTCCCTCATCCGGATCGATGTCGAAGATGAGACGCTCCGGCCGTTCCGGCTGGTCGGCGCGTGCCGACCAGATGTGCAACTCCAGCGCACCAATTTGTGCCGCCGCCACGAGGCCGGATGCATCGTTCGCCAGAATATACGGGGCCTTTGTTCCATCCTTTTCCTCAATCGTGACCGTGGCCAGGGCATCCGGAATGCCCTTGGTGTGGTGCTTTTGAGCACCTCGGTCGACGACGTAGATCGTGCCGTTTGGATTAAGGGCCGCAGATA
>CAYYSC010000003.1:0-26843 GCA_964474065.1 uncultured Rhodospirillales bacterium
CCTCTGCCGAAACGACCGCCACAGCGGCAGCGTTACCGGCTGTTCGAGCTGCAGCGCTGGCGCCGCCGTCGGAACATTCCGCTGAACCTGCGGCCGGCCCACTTTCCGGCCGACCACACGCTCGGCAACAAGGCGATTCTGGCGGCTGGGGAATCAGGCCAGGACGCGATGGCCTTGGCTGGCGAGCTGATGCGGGGCATCTGGTGCGCCGACCGCAATATCGCCGATCCCGCCTACGTGAAGGAAACGGCAGCCGATCTCGGCATGGACGGGGAAGCGTTGGTGGCGGAAGCCGAAAGCCCGGCAATCACAGAGCGTTACAGGGCCCTGACCGAGGAAGCGAAGCAGGCACAGGTGTTCGGCGCACCCACCTATATCATCAACGGTGAGCCCTGGTGGGGTCAGGACCGCCTCGACTTCGTGCGCGAGGTGTTGTTGCACGGCCAGGTGAGCTTGCCGGATGTCAGTTAGCGATACCGGGCGTTCGTCATCGGTGGCAGGAACCACCCTTAATGGAACACCGTTGCAGTGACGCTCTTGAAACCAGAGCATCATCGCTCCCGAAGACCGTAACCGTGGACTGCTTTAATGTGTTGTCGGACTTTCTCCGCAACTTTCGGGTCTCCGGTCGCGGCCCGGCTGGGCACCTTCTGTAACCAGTCAAATGGTTTGCCACTGATGTTCGGGTCTCATGTTTCTGTGCGCAGTCGCTGCGCGGGTCCTGCAGGCTGACAAAGACGATGCGGCAGGGGGCGGCAAGCCCGAAGGCGTGATCTGTTTTCGGCGGCTCAGGCCGGCCGTTTCGCGTTGAAGGGCGTATCGTTGATCCACATGCGATGAATGACGACGGCGAAGCGCCGGCGACTTTGGCCTAACGCATGCCGATTGGCCGTCGTGATGCACGCCATGTGGATCAGCGGCCAACCGTGCTCGTTGGCCAAGCCTCTGTAAAATTGCTTGGCAAATGAAACAGGACACCCAGGTCACGGCCTCGTGCGGTGAGACGCGGGAACGTGTGGACGGGGATAACGGCGCTGGACACCGTGTTAACTGAATGACGTTCCGGAGCTTGCAGCACCATAATCGGCCACTGCGAAAAGAAGCACGAAACCCGCTACCAACACCGCTTGGCCAACCAGCCTGCTCGACTGATAAAGGAAGGGGTGCAGAAGCGAATCCATCTGAGGATCAATGCTTTTACATCGTTTCTGGGGGATGGCGCGCTTGTATGCATTTCGGGCAATTGGTGTTAACCAGTTCATAAGGAATTCCAAGAAATCGGGCGTAACCCTTGCATTGGAGATCCTGCGCAAGTGCGTCCAGTGATTGCAGGGTGTGAAAAGGAGTGTAGTGATGGCTGCTGGACCTGAACTCATTGAATACCATGGAAGGGTCCAGTCAACCATCGCCCATGTGCGGTCGCTTCGCACATCAACTGAAGATATGGCATCGGCAACCAAGTTTGCCGCCACTGTTATTGACGGCATCGACAATGCAGGGGACCTCGCCGAGCAGATCCGAAAGTCAATCGACAATCAGTTGCTGATTGAGGACGTGGTCGACAATGTCTCTGTCCTGCGAACGCCGGCCAATTTTTACGAACGGATCCTGCTGTCGGTCCGGCCGGTGGCACTGGGCATCGAGAATGCAGTCGGCAAGCTGCAGCTTTTCCAGGACGACAAGGATCCGAACCAGAACGATCAAGCAGAGTTCCTGGATCTTCTGAGCATCGCGCTGGATGATGCCTCCAACGCGCTGCGTTCGACCGCGGCGGTCCTGGCCATCACCGAAGCAGAATTGGTGAACAAGGAAGGCGCGCTGGCGCAGTATATCGATACGTTCGATGGCATCGACAATCCGGCCTTTACTAACCTGAACACCGGGGACTTCGCCGCCCTGAATGCAGCGGTGGAAAACCAACTGGGCACACGCAACGCCGCTGCAGCCGCGCTGGATCAAGCTTATAACGACGTGGTTTCCAAGATCGATGCGGTTCTCGACATCATGAACGCCGCCGATCTGGAGATCGCTCTATCCGGTATTGCAGAACTGGAAGGCGTCAGAGGCTTCATTGAGGCGATCAGCGGTCCCCTGGACGTGGTTGCCTCCATCCTGGAGCCGATCAAACCCATTCTGGACGCCACGGGCTTCCTGGTGGATCTGATCCTGGGACCGATTTTCGATTTCCTGACCGATGTTCTTGGGATCGACGATCTGCTGGACACAATCGGTGCCGAAATCCGCGCCCTGCTGCCAGACGCTGACTTCCTCGATCCGCTAACCGACAACGTCCAGGCGATGCTCGACAGCATCCGGGATTTCAACGCCACCGACTTCGGCATCGACGCATTCCTGGACGATATCGATTTCCAGCTATTCGGCATCGATCCAGTCTCCTTCGGCGGAGTTGGCGATCCGCTGGATGGCCCCACCGGCATTGGCGACAACTCGGACGAAATCCTGGCAGGCGACGCGGGTGACGACATTCTCGACCCCCGGGGCGGCGACGACACAGTGCGGGGAAACGCCGGGAACGACATCTTTATCGCAAGCCGCGGCAACGACGTGCTCGAGGGCGGCCAAGGCATCGACCTGGTCTATTTCGAAAGCTTCTTCAACGAGTACGAGCTGGCGAAAAATGGTGCAGGCAATATCGTCGTAACCCATGTCCTCCCTCGCCCCGGCGTGCAGAGCGAGGGCTCGGAAACGCTGATCGATATCGAGCATGTTGTCTTCAAGAACATCTCTTTCACCGGGGCGGAGCTGGAAGCCGCCATCATCGGCGGCTCGGTGCTGAACGGCTCGAACCTCGATGACCTGATGTTCCTGAATTCAGGAGGCCTCCCCAACCCCAATGGCCAGCATGTCGCAAACGGTTTTGCCGGCAATGACCGGATCTTCGGCAGCACTGCGAATGACCAACTCAACGGCGGCACCGGCAACGACACACTGATTCCGGGGCTCGGCAATGATGAGGTCAACGGCCAAGCAGGCTCGGACTCGTTCCAGATTCTCAACAGCGGCAACAACAGCCCCAACCGGATCGACCTGGTAAAGGGCACCTCGTTCGGGCCGGAAGGTCAGGACACCCTCAACCTGGTCGAAAACTTGATCATCCAGGGCAACGGCGATCATCAGTTGAATGGCAACAATCTGGCCAACAATCTGATCAGCGCCGGCGGCAAGGACCTCCTGAGCGGGGCCGGTGGCAACGACGTGTTGGACAGCGGGGCCGGGCGCGACGTCTTGGTCGGTGGCGAAGGCCGAGACAAGCTGAACGGCGGCAACGGCAATGACTTCATGATCTCCGGCGGGGGGGCGATGACCGGCCAGAGGGAGGTTTATGACGGCGGCAACGGCTTCGACGCGCTGAGCTATTCGCTGGACTATAATCTGGTCCGGGATTTCCAGAATCCCGATCCCACAACAGGTAGCGCTATCCGCAACGCGCTGACGAACGCCACAAGCGCGTCCGGCCCCGTCCGGATTTTCAGTGAATTGGGGCTTATTCAGCGGCTCGACGGTTCTGGCAACGTCATCGTTGGCGACATTGCCCGGAATGTCGAGGCGTATATTGGCTCGGACCAGGGCGATATCCTGCATGGGGCTGTCAGCCCGTCCGATCATGCCCTTGTGATCAATGGTGCAGGCGGCAATGACGTGCTCTACAGCAATGGCGCTAATGAGACCGTCGGCGGCGATGGCGACGACCGGCTGGTCGCCTCGCTCGCCAAGGCCGGCGGGGGGTCCGGCGTCAACATTTTCGACGGCGGCAGGGGTGTCGATACCCTGGACTTGAGTGCGATCGGCGACGTCCGTTGGCTGTTCCGGCTGGAAGGCTCGATCAGCCGGAGCATCAGGGCCTTCGAAGCCGACCAGACCGGCAATCTCCGCGCCGCGGGCGATTCCGTCTATTTCGCCAACGTCGAGTCGGTCGAGCACTTCATCCTCTCCGGCAACAACCACGTGATCGACTTCCGTCCGGGCGGTTCGACGACGACTTCGTTCGTCTCGGGAGCTGGTAACGACGAATTCAATCATTCCGGCGGCTTCGGCATCTATTACGCAGGGGCCGGAGATGACGTCGGCCGAATGGACGAAAGTGGCGAGTTCTACGGACAGGAGGGCGACGACAGCATTTTCGTCGACGACTCCGATCCGCTGAACATCGCAGTAGGCGGAAGCGGCGACGATTACATCCTCCTGGAACGGATGAAGGGCAAGACGCTGGGCGGACCCGGCTACGACACGCTCGCATTCGATCCCCGGAACGGCGGCAACATCGTCGTCGATCTCGTCCAGGGGACCGCAATCGGCGTCGGTACGTCAAACGGCTTCTCAATCACCATCATCGACACGCAAATTACCGGATTTGAGGAAATCATTGGGTCGGTGCAGGGCGACCGCATTCGTGGAAACATCGCCGCCAACCGGCTGATCGGACGTGCGGGCAATGACCGGATCGACGCGCTTGGGGGCGACGACCAGTTGTTCGGCGGGAATGGCAACGACATTCTGCTCGGCGGCTTTGGCGATGACCTGCTGCACGGCGGACTGGGCAACGATCAGATCGATGGCGGCGGTGGCAACGACACCGCCTCCTTTGCCTCGGCAGAACCGGCGGGTCTGGAGGGGGCAATCGTCAATGGGGTCGTAGCCGGCGTAACTGCCAGCCTCATGACGGGCAAGGCCTCCGGCGGTCTTGGCTCCGACACGCTCGTCAGCATCCAAAACCTGTTCGGCAGCGATGACGATGACAGTCTAACCGGCAACAATGGCGACAATGTTCTGTCGGGCAACGACGGAAACGATCAGCTTTTCGGACTGGCCGGCAACGACATCCTCATCGTTGGTGCGGGCAGCAATGTCGCCAATGGCGGCCGAGGCAACGACACCTACTACCTGGACTCTACTCTGGATGTGGTTGTCGAGGCACCGGGCGGTGGCAATGACACCGTTCATGTCACCCAGACCTACACATTGCCTGATTATGTCGAGAACCTTCAGATGGAGGGCGCATCCGCCATTGGGGCCATCGGCACGAACGGTGACAACACCCTCGTTGGCAATGGCGGGAGCAACTGGCTCGAAGGCCGCGGTGGCAATGACCGTCTGGAGGGTCGCGTGGGCAACGACACCTTGAACGGAGGCCTTGGCGCGGACGAGTTGATCGGTGGGGCTGGCATCAACAAGGCGAGTTACGAGAGCGCCTTTGCGGGTGTTTCTGCCGACCTGGCTTTGCACCGCCGTAACACCGGTGAGGCGGCAGGCGATACCTATTCGTCGATCCGCGATCTGATCGGTTCCAAGCACAACGACTCCCTTTTTGGTAACGCGATCGGCAACGCCTTATTCGGCGACGAAGGGGCCGACCTTCTGGTCGGGCGATCCGGTAATGACACACTGCTTGGGCAACTCGGGAACGATACGCTGGAAGGCGGCCCAGGGGCCGACCGGCTCATCGGCGGACCGGGGTCGGACACGGCGCGCTATGCACTTTCCCCGGTTGGGCTGCTAGTCGACCTTGCGAATCCCTCGGCAAATACGGGCGAGGCGGCGGGTGACACTTATTCCCACATCCAGAACGTCTTCGGTACCAAAGCAGCAGACCGAATTTACGGTTCGGCCGAGGCGAACATCCTTTCGGGAGGGAGCGGGGCAGATCTCCTTTTCGGACGAAATGCCAACGATGTATTGAATGGCGGCGGGGAAGCCGATGCTCTCGACGGCGGCGCCGGGACCGACCGCGCAAACTACGCCTTCGCGAAATCCGGCGTCATTGCCGACCTGATCCTCTCTCACCGGAACACGGTGAGGCCAAGGGCGATACCTACCGGTCCATCGAGGACCTGCAGGGCTCGAACCATGCCGACAACCTGCGCGGCGACAACGGCGCCAACACCATTCTCGGCGGCGGCGGCAACGACATCCTGCATGGCCGCGGCGGCGACGACATCCTGCGCGGGCATGGCGGCAACGACAACCTGCTCGGCTATAGCGGAGCCGATGTTCTCGACGGCGGCATGGGCACCGACCGGGCCAACTATGTCTATGCCAAAGGCGGCGTCACGGCCGATCTGATCCTCTCCCATCTCAATACCGGCGAGGCGAAGGGGGACACCTACGTCTCCATTGAGGAGTTACAGGGGAGCAGGTTCAATGACGTCCTCCGCGGCGATAACCGAGACAACACGCTGATCGGCGGACGGGGAAACGATATCCTGAACGGTCGTGGCGGCAACGATACGCTGGTCGGCCAGAACGGTAGCGATACCTTCGTATTTGCCAACGGCTTCGGCAACGCGGTGGTCCAGGATTTCGACGAGTTCAGCGCGGCGGAAAAGATCCATCTTGCCTTTCTTACAGCCATCACGGACTTCGCCGACCTAAGCATTAACCATTTGAGCCAGGACGGTGCAGACGCCCTGATTATCGAAGGAGCCGGCACCATCCGCATCAAGAATGCCCTGATCGGCGACCTGGGTGCCGACGATTTCGTCTTTTAAGCCATGCTGCAAGCTCGTCCGGGCTGGAGCAGATGGCAGGGCGTGATGCTGTCCCGTGGACACCGTTTGCTCTCAGGGCTTTCGGAGTCATCTGGAAACGCTGGCGCTGGGGCGAAGACTGGCAACCTGGAGCGCGAGCCTACGGCAATCATCGACCGGCAAGGCAAGCGGAGTATGCTCGTTTGCGAATCACGGCACGGAATATACCTGCAACGCCATGCTCGCCCGGTGCCGCGACAACGATATCGACCGGCAGTTCATCGTGCCATGCAAACCCATGCAAAACGGCTTCGCCGAGGGTTTGAAAGGCCGCATGCGCAACTAGCTTCTCGATGAGACGCTGTTCTTCGACCTTAACGACGCCCGCAGTCGGCGCTCGGCTACCTCACACCCGCGGCCTATGCCGCCAACTCCACCGCAATCGAATATCGGCTGCGCAATCCGGACCACCTCCGCCGACCGTTCATTGCTCCAAACCCGCCTCACGGCGCAAAACCCGCCGAGGCTCTAATCGCCGCTGGATGAAAGTTCAGTGTCAGGTCAGGGAGCATACAATATAACGCGACAACAATTGATGATGCTCCTATAGGTTATATGATCAAGTGGTCGACACGATAACGGTAGAAGTGTGTATGTGGTCTAAGGGGCAGGAACATCCGGCTGAGCTTGCCTGGCGGTTGGCCGCCTTCGCTTTTGCAGATGTTGCTGGGTATTCACGAGCGATGGGCGATGACGCCATGGGTACCGTCCGCAATTGGAGCCAGTTGCGGGAGCAGCTCCTGCTGCCGAGCATCACAGAGGCCGGGGGGAAGGTGATTGGCGGAGCAGGTGACTCCCTTCTGGCGGAGTTCCCGAGCGCGACGGCTGCCGTTACGTGGGCCTTGAGCGTCCAAAAGGCCATCCGGCTTCAGTCAGCAACGGCAGGGAGTATGCAGGTCCGCATCGGCGTCAACGTCGATGATGTTGTCGACGACGGTGAAACGCTTCAGTCCGACGGGGTCAACATCGCCTCTCGCATCCACCAACTCGCTGCACCCGGCGAAATCGTCACGACCCAGGTAACACGTGAATTGGTACGCGGCCGCATCAACGCGACCTTTCGTGACCTTGGAGCCCCGCCGCTGAAAAACATCGACCGGCCGGTCCATGTTTATGCCGTGGAGGAGCAAACTGGATCCCGTGAGGTTGGCCGGCCCCATGCAAGCTGGTCGTCTCGGCCAACGCTCGCCGTTCTTCCATTCCGGGATCTTGCCGCTTCAGAGGTAGACCGATATTTTGGCGAGGGGATCACGGAGGACATCATCACTGGTGTCTCTCGCAGCCGGGCGATGTTCGTCATAGCACGGACTTCGACGCTGCATTACGCCGATGGTTCCAGGTGTCCCAAGGAAATCGCCAATGCGCTGGGCGTTAGATATCTGCTCACCGGTTCAATCCGGCGCCGCGCGGATAAATTACGGATCAACGCCGAATTGATGGACGTCGACCGTAGCCGCACCGTTTGGGCCGAGCGTTTCGACGGTTCCGCGCAGAACCTTTTCGAATTCCAAGATCAGATTGCCGCCAATATCGTCGCCGCGTTGGAGCCGCGAGTCCTCGGCGCTGAAGTTGCCAGCCTTGGGACGCGGCCTACCGAAAGCCTGGACGCGTATGATTGCGTCCTCCGGGCGCTGTCCGTGCTCTACCGCTTCGATCGGGAAAGCTATGCCGAAGCAATCAGCTTATTGGAGAGAGCTGTTTCCCTGGACTCCGGATATGCGCAAGCCCATGCGTATCTTGCATGGGCATTGAATTTTTGGATCGGCGAAGGCCATTCGAAGGAAAACAAGGAGGCAGATAAGGAACGCGCTGTCTTGGCTGCGCGCCGGGCGGTAGATCTCGATCCGGAAGATGCTTTTTGTCTGGCGGTGCGGGCTCATATTTTCGGCTTCTTGGAGGGATCTCCAGCGGATGCGTTGGATCTTCTCGATCAAGCCTTGGCTCTTAATGAAAACCTGCCCTTAGCCTGGGCCCTCAGCGCTGCGAACTACGCTTATCTCGGTGCCGGCGATGAGGCACGCGACCGACTGTTGAATGTTTGGCGACTCGCGCCGCACGATCCCCTTAATTTCTTTTTCTGGGCAGCAGGCGGATTAGCGGAATTCGTGATGCAACGTTACGATGAAGCAATTGCACTCTTGCAGAAATCGTATCAGGCAAAACCCCGTTTTGTAGCCTGCTTGCGGACCCTGGCGCCGGCTCTGGCCCTTAAAGGTGACACTGAACTCGCCCTGCGTATCGGGAGGGAGCTAATGGCCGTGGAACCAGGTTTCAGTATTTCGCGTTTCATGTCATCGTATCCTTTAAAGCATCCTGACGCGCGTGAACGTCTTGTACTCGGATTAAGCATCGCGGGATTGCCAAAATAGATGTATCGATTTTGTAATCGTTTGCATTGCATGTACAATTCCTGATCAAGCAAAGACAATGCGTCGGCGCTGACTGGACTGCTTGTCAAAGGAGATGGACATGAAGAACGGTTATAGTGGCAGCGCCGGTCGCAGCACTGGTTCCGCGGGTCTGGGAGCAAGTCACGGATTGGGGTTAGGTCTTGGCCTTGGCCTCGGAGGCGCTAGGGGGCTTGGTCTTGGCTCCGGGCTTGGTCTTGGCTCTGGGCTCGGTCTTGGCTCCGGCTTGGGGCTTGGCTCCGGCTTGGGGCTTGGCTCCGGGCTTGGTCTTGGCTCCGGCTTGGGGCTTGGCTCCGGGCTTGGTCTCGGGTCTGGACTTGGGCTGGGCGATACACCGTATCCTGTGGGGGCGATCCCGGAAGGCGCGGACGGTGGAATTGGACTAATACGAAGCTATTACGCTACGCCCATTGAACTCGCTCTACTACCCTGGTCGCTCGACTTCACCCCGGACAATGCGGGAAACCAGCCATTCCCGCTCGAATACGTCATAAATCCATACCAGGAGAACAAGCCAGATCTCGAATGGCGCACAGAGGATTGGGATCCGGCTCTGCGCTTTTGGACCCTGCCTTACGACCGCCATTTGAGGGAATGGCTTCGCGCTGCGGAACGCTCCGAACCTGCTACGCTCGCAGCGCTAGAGTTTGGCGGACAGCCGGAAAAGTGGCATCCGGCCCAGCCCTATTCGATCGATCCGCTGGCTTTCCGATGGTTTGAAGAAGCGGATCTTGATTGGCAGCGGGTAAGGGGCGGCTTCAATACCATCAAGACTGAGCTTGAGCAGTTAAAGATATACATGGAGGACGACCGCGAGCGCTATCTGGTCGAGGCGGATGTGCAGGCCGATGGCCTGCCAGCCTATCTGATCCATTTCCTCGGCATTAACGCCTTTGATCACCCCTGGACGTTGAAGCTGATCGACATCGGTCTAGCGCTCGGCAACGTCGCCTACATGTCTTACAAGGCTTTCTACAAGCGCGTCCGGCCGTCGATATTGATGCCGGGCCTGACGGTCCCGTTCGGTCCCCCGGCCCATCCGGCCTTTCCTAGCGGCCATTCGTTTCTCGCGAACTTGATCTCGCTGTTTCTGCTGGAGATCCCGGGGATCTATTATCGTTACGGGGTCTTACCGTATGACGATCCGAACGCCGCCAATCCGGTTCGTGTGAACCCGGGCGCCGGCCACTTGTTGCGCAAGCCAGTTTGGAAGGACTTGAATGGAGATGACCCGATCCCTTCGCCTTTACTCGCCATCGCCCAACGGATTGCTGTGAACCGGGAGCGGATCGGCGTCCACTACCCCTCCGACTCCTTTGGTAGCCGGCACTTGGCAGCTGGCATATGGGATGCCCTGCTCAATCGCCCCCTCCAAAACACGCCCGACGATGCCGTCGTCCGCCCGATTGACTGTCCGACACTTAACACGGTGATCGAACACGCCAAGAGCGAATGGCCCACTCCATGGTAGGCTATCCGCGGCATGCTGGGAAAGCTTGACCCTAACTTGGTCAGCTTTGGTGGACGTGCAGGCCGAGATTGTTGTCGTTCGCTACCAAGTCCGTAAGCTGTCGCGGAATTTTGGGCAAAGCCTTGAGCCCCAACTCGCCGTCAGGAACGGAGACAGCGAACAAAGTGGCAGGGCTGGTGTTGGCGCGGTCGCTGGGGCAACTGACTTCGACGAGGAGGAGCCGCAGGTCACCTGGCAAAGCGTCGAAGGCGGCAAGGGGGCCCGTCATTTCGGGTAGAGAACCGGCGTTATGCGTTTCTGCCGGCAGCGATCCTAGATCGATCGGTCCGAACCCTTCCCGCCACTCAATGACTTCGGTGAGGTGCCAGTCGGAATCGGATGGATCCCCTGACGCGACCCCGATCCAGACACGCAACGTAACACTGCTGGCTTCCTCGTAACCCCTGTTGCCCAGGACGATTGTCCGATCCGATTGCCACAAGGAGGCGCCACCCCAGTCGAGCGAAACGGGGGTATAGGCTCCCGGCAAGTACGCCACCCTGCCGGCTTTGGTGGCCTCGAATTCCGGCCGCCGATCTTTTACGTATAAATCGACGGCCAGCGGCCGGCCGGGCCGGTTCAGCGTATCTGCGGCGTTCTCGGGAAACATGCCCTGCGCCTCAAATGCCCAACGGACCGTCTTTTGCGTGATATGCTCCTGCCAATAATCGGGCATGGGAGGAGGAGCGGTTGGCTGAATGGGCATGGCCAGCGGACCGTCCATCAGCGAACTCGCCTCCTCCATTCCTTCTTCCAACATCTCCGCCACCGAAGGCGACTGCGCCATGGCTTGTATAGCGCGCAGCAGCAAGAACAGGGTCATATGCGACGCCCGGCGGCGGACATACCGGTCGGGAGCATCTCCCCGCATCGTGTCGCCGCCCAATGAGCGGTATAGCCGGAAAACCGTCGTCGAGAGGATCTGTTCGGTCAGATAACCTTTTAAGCGACAGCAATCGGAAGAAGGATTGTCGAGGACCGAACGGTTTAGGGCCCCATACCAAGCCCAGCCGAGCAGCACCGACCGGTCGTGCCGGCGCGTTGAAAAGACGAAGGGATAGGTTATGCCTCGAAAACCCGGTGGAACCTCGCCGCGGCGATCAGCAACACGAGACATTGGATCGAAATAGACAGCGGCCATAGCGTCGCCGGCGCTGTGCGCGAAGTCGAACTCCAGTTGGCCGATGCGGGCTGCCAAGAGGTAGTGTCCGAACTCGTGCATCATCCATCGCCCACTGGTGGCAATGCCCAGCGGCTGAGCCCAGGCAGGGTCGTGGTTGGCGTTCAAGGGGCGGGCCCGTCGGGTCAGGTTGCCGACGGCCAGGTGCATGTCAATAGAAGGCGGCGTCGCTGCCTTGCAGTCGTATCGAACCTGGGCATTGATTGTCTGGCCGTTCTTTCCCGGCCCCGGAATGATGCCGGAGCGGTAGTAGATCTGAATCACCGGCTCCGCGGCCACAACGAACGTGTCAAAGTCGATGTCGAACTGGGACATCATTTCGAAAAACCGGTGGCTGTTGTAAAATGCGCTAATCGCTGAAAAATCGTTCCGGCGCACATCGGGCCATTGATTTGCGGGCAGGTCGACCTTCTTGACGTCCCCGGGCTGCCCCTTGTCGCCGGGGACGAAGCCCGGACAGAGACGCACCGTGAATCCGTCCAAGCTCAGATTGGGGCGGCGCTCATTTGCGATCTGTGCCGGAACGCGATATGAATCAAGAACTTGGCCACTGCGGGTCGGTCTGCGCGAGGACCAGTCGTACAGATCGTCGGGCTCATCGGGATCCAGAAATGCGGGCGGCACTTGTTCGAATATCCTCGCCCATCCCGGACCTGCAGAGGTGACCAACGGAATTTTTCTCGACCGCACCAATTGCGGCGGAGAGTCCTGATCGCCGCTCCTGAACTCGCTGATGACCTGGTAACTCAATGGCTCTGGGAACCGGGGAAGCGAACCGCGCGCCTTGGCGACGGTCTCAAAGCCGAATTCAAAAGCTGCTTCTGCCGCGGCGCTGGCTCTCATGAAGCGAATTTCCTCCGTGAAAATCGTCTCTGGATCCACTTGCTCGGCGTTCGATAAAGCATCTAAATAAGTTTTCGATACAAGAAAATTTCTGATGTAGATTAGGAACTGATTTTGGGTATCTTGATCTTTTCCGGATAATATCTCTGTTCCGCTGATATACCGGGTTCCGGGCAATTCGGCAGTCATTGAACGGATGCTTACCTGGTATTCGCCGTTTTCTTGTTTCTCTACGGTCATTGGGACGCGTAGACCGATGCTGTTGGAATAAACGGCCGGTTCTGTCGCGTAGACCTCCGACGCTACCAGGACAATGGCGGTGTGGAGCTTATCCGTTGTTCGGCCGCGTGAAAGATTCCAAGAAGCCAAGCGGGGTTTTTTATACCCCGTGCCACCTTCGAGCGGCGGCCAGACCGGCAGCCAGCTAATCTCCGAGCCTTGAGATGCGCCAGGGGCGAGAGCCTCCAGCCATCCTGGCGGAAGCCGCAATCCGCCCTCATGCCCGTGTTCTATCAAGTACTCATTCAAAGCGTTGAGGTAGTCGTGGGCAACGTCGCCAAGGGTTTCTTCGTTTGGCAGCGTTTCTGAAGGGATGCTCTTGCTGAACGGTGACCCCAGATGCTCGGCAATGCGCGTATGCCGGCCGAACGGCGGATCTGATTGTCCGAACCTCACTGCATGAACGCCTGGAGACCAAGTATCTGGAATATCTGATCCTTTTGCGGGCACGGCAATGTTCCTCAAATTACCCGGGGCATTTTCTGGATATTGTCTGCAGAATTTGACGAATAATATACCCTAATTGATTTCGCTATCCTCAGAATTTACGGAAATTCGTGGTGACGCGTAAGTTTCCAACCCCAAAAGGGCTTCTTCAGTTCGCCAATTGATCCGAAAAGGTGACTAGCCCTGCCGCAACAGGCCGGTTCAGCCAAGGTAGCTTTGGCCAGGGCCTTCTCCGTGCGCCGCCATTCGTCTACTGCCCGAAAAGGGGGCCTCCGGGACGCCGAGCACCCCTTTTGAACCGGTCAAACCGGACCTGCATGCTACTTTGCTTCGGGATGTGCGGCTTGCGGCGTTGAAACGGGGAGGAGCGTTCGTCGTTCCGCGTGGGGTGACAAAGCCGGGTTCCCGCTGGTCTGAAGACAGCCGCGACCTGACCGTGATGGTGGTGGATCTGGAGGGTGGCGACATCGCCGCGAAGGGGGGATCACCTGGCGTCCCACCTGGGCGAGCCCAGACTGGAAGTAACGTCCGGGGGTGGGTCAAACGACGAGCAGCCGCTGGGCCACCCCGGTCCGCATCGCGCATCGAAGCGAATACTCGGTCGTCCTTGACGCCTTCGCCGCGGCGGTCGAGGCGACGCCGCCGCTCCAATGCTGTATCCGCCACATGGATCGCGGCAGCCAATCCTGTTCTCCGACCTATCACAAGCTGTTCCGCTAGCACAGGTCGCCCCCACATCGATGAAGCCGCATTTCGAAGCGCCGCCACAACGCGACCGTTGAGACGGTCTTCAACACGATCAAGGCTTCATACGATCAAGGCGGAGCCGCTGTTGCAGCGATCGTGGCACACCCGACGCGCTACCGGGACCGTGAGCTCCCAAGATAACAAAGGGCTCCACAATCCAAGCCGCCGGCACTCCGCTCTCGGACGGAAAAAAACCTTCAAAACCTTCGAAGCAAAGGCCGCGTCAATGAGAACTTGGAGCGGAACACTCTCGCGACAGGTCCGCAGGCTAAAAGGAAAAAAATGGTACCCGGAGCGAGACTCGAACTCGCAAGGCCAAAGGCCGGTGGATTTTGAGTCCACTGCGTCTACCAATTCCGCCATCCGGGCTTGGATGAGACCCGCAACCTAATCGTATTCCGGCACTTTGCAAGAGGCTGCGTCCCTTTCCGCCCTTGAGGCAGAGCGGCGCATCGGCGTAAAGCCGTTCATCTGCCAGAAGGGGTCCCAAAAATTGCTGCGCCGCCTTTACGATTTCACGATGAGCCTTGCCGCTTCGCGCCATGCCGTCTGGGCGCTGGCCGTCGTGGCGTTCGTTGAAAGCTCTTTTTTCCCGATCCCGCCGGACGTCCTCCTGATCCCGATGGTGCTGGCGGCGCGGATGAAGGCCTTCGAATACGCGCTCATTGCAACCATAGCGTCGGTGCTCGGCGGGCTGGCCGGCTACGGCATCGGTTGGGGGCTTTGGGAGGTCGTCGGTCAGCCGATCCTGGAATTCTATGGCGCAATGGACAAATTCGAGGAATTCCGGGCGGGCTATAACGAGCACGGGGCTCTAATTGTCTTTATTGCGGGGCTGACTCCCTTCCCTTACAAGGTGATCACTATCGCGAGCGGCGCGTTCGGTCTGGACCTGATGGCCTTCCTGGTCGCCTCGCTATTGTCGCGCGGCGGGCGTTTCCTAATTGTTGCGGGCTTGCTATGGAGGTTTGGGGCGCCAATCAAGGCGTTCATAGAACGGTATTTGGGACTGTTGACCATCCTGTTCTCTGCATTGCTGGTCGGTGGTTTCGTGGTGTTAAGGTATGCTCTCTGAGCCGCGCGCGCTCGCATTTTTGACCCTTCTCTTTGGCCTCGGCGTGCTGGGCACCGCCCTGGGGTTTCAGTATCTGGGCGGTCTCCAGCCCTGCGTGCTCTGCCTGTATCAACGCTGGCCATGGGGGGTTGCCATTGTCGCAAGCCTGCTGGCGCTGGCGGTCGGCAATCGCCAGCCCGCCATGCCCCGCACGCTGTTGGGCTTGGCGGCCGCGGCTCTTTTCATTGGGGCCGGAATCGCCGCCTATCATGTGGGCGTCGAGCAGCAGTGGTGGGCGGGCACTGCCGCATGCGGTGGCGTGTCCGGCCAAGCGGCAACTGTCGAGGATCTGAAACGGCAGCTGATGGCGACGGAAATCGTCCGGTGCGACGAGATAGCCTGGTCCTTTGCGGGCATTTCCATGGCCGGGTGGAACATGATCCTGTCATTGACCGGCGCCGTATTGCTAGTCTGGGGGCTATTCGCGACACCGCGGAGCACACGATGACGACCAAGCATCGGCGGCTGCCGGGAGATCTCTCCCGCGCCCAGGAACTGGCCCGCATGCTGCGGGTCGACCATGCCGGGGAATACGGCGCAACCCGCATTTACGAAGGCCAGCTCGCGGTCCTGGGCCACCGCCCCGTCGGCCGCACGATTCGGCACATGGCGGCGCAGGAGGAGGCTCACAAAAGGACCTTCGACAACCTTTTGTTGCAAAACCGGGTACGCCCCAGCCTCCTCTCGCCGATCTGGCACACGGCAGGCTACGTGCTGGGTGCCGGCACCGCCCTGTTGGGCGAACGGGCCGCGATGGCCTGCACGGTCGCGGTCGAAGAAGTGATCGGCGAGCATTATGCCAGCCAGGTGAAGCGCCTGGAGGAAATGGACGAGGGGGACGAAGAACTGGCCGCTACGCTTGCCCGGTTCCGGGACGACGAGTTGGAGCACCGGGACACAGGCATCGCTCATGATGCGCAAGATACGCCCGGCTATCCGTTGCTGGCTGACGTCATCAAGGCGGGCACCCGAGCCGCAATCTGGCTTGCGCAACGTTTTTAGACGCTTGACGAATAACGCCTCTGGCCGCCAGCTTGGCGCAGATTGTTCCAGGGAGCGAAGCGATGAGCGACGGCGTTACGGTTCTGTTGGTGGGCTGCGGCAAGATGGGAGGCGCAATGCTGGCTGGCTGGCGCGCTTGGCCCGGATTCCGTGCGGCGGTGGTGGAGCCCAAGGCACCGGTCGAAACGGATAACGCCGTTCGCCTGTTCACAGACACTTCGGAATTGCCCGCGGATCTTGCGCCCGACGCGGTCATCGTGGCGGTGAAGCCGCAGGAAATGGACAACGTAGCCCCCGCCTACCGGCGCTTCGTCCGGCCCGGAACCGTGTTCCTCTCCATTGCTGCCGGGAAGACGATTGCAGCGTTTGAGGACTATTGGGGCAAGGAAGCCGCCATCGTCAGAGCGATGCCGAACACCCCCGCTGCCGTCGGCCGCGGCGTGACGGTGCTGGTTGGCAATGCCAATGTCACCGTCGAACAGCGCAAGCTTTGCCAACGTCTCTTGGAGGCCGTCGGCAGCGTCGAATGGGTGGAAGACGAAGGCATGCTGGATGCGGTGACAGCCGTTTCGGGCGGAGGCCCGGCCTATGTATTTTTGTTGATGGAGGCTCTTGCCGACGCCGGCGTGGCCGCGGGGCTGCCGCAAGGCCTTTCGGAGCGCATCGCCCGCGCCACGGTGGAGGGTTCCGGCGAACTTTCCAGGCTGGCCGAAGAGCCGCCGGAGACGCTGCGCAAGAATGTCATGAGCCCTGGGGGGACAACCGCAGAGGCAGTCGCCGTGCTGGACGCGCCAGACGGTATCCGCCCCCTTTTCGAACGGGCGATAGCCGCCGCAGCCCGCCGGTCGAAAGAACTTGCCTGACCGGCAGGCAAGGGCGGTCCACAATTCCTATCGCAGCCCCAATCCACGGGCAATAATGCCCCGGAGCACCTCGCGCGTGCCGCCCTGGATCGTCAGCTTCGGCGCGATCAACGTGCTGTAGGTGAGCACGTCATCGAAGCTGGTCCGATTTCCGGCATTCCCACGTGCAGATGGCGGCGCCAGCAGGCGGACATTGTTGGGGAGCGCCTGCTCCCAGTTCGTGCCGAGATCCTTGACGACGGCGGCCTCTGCAACCGGCGACTTGCCTTCCTCCAGCATTCCTGCAACCGAGGTGGACATGCGGCGCAGGGTCTTTAGGTGTGCAACCTCGCGCCCAAGCCCCTGGGCAAGTCGGTCACCGCCGTTTTTCTGGACAGCGGACTCGGCCGTGCGTGCCAATTCCACCAGCGTGAAGAAGGTTTCCAGCCAGCGGTCGGGGCCGGAGCGCTCGTAGGCCAGTTCGTCGGTCGCCTGCTTCCAGGCCATGTCAACCTCTCCGATCAGGTGGAGGTCGGGGATGAACACCTCATCGAAGATCACCTCGTTAAAGTCGTGATGCCCGGCCAGGTTGATGATGGGCCGCACCGTGATCCCGGGCGAGTCCATCTTAATCAGGAACTGGGTGAGTCCATGCCGCCGATTTTCCTGCGTGGCGGGCGAGGTGCGCAACAGCGCGATCATGTAGTGCGCCCGGTGGGCATTGGAGGTCCAGATCTTCCGCCCAGTTACGCTCCAGCCGCCCTCGACCTTCGTCGCCTTGGTCGACGCGGCGAAGAGGTCCGAGCCCGAATTCGGCTCCGAGAGGCCGATGCAGAAGAAGGCCTCGCCGCGGCAGATGGCCGGAACGACCTCCCGCTTCACCTCTTCCTGGCCGTATTTCAGCAAAACGGGGCCGCTCTGCCGGTCGGCCACCCAGTGCGCCCGGACCGGCGCGCCGTGCGCCAGAAACTCCTCGGTGAGCACATAACGGTCCAGCTGGGACCGCTCCTGGCCGCCGTACTCTTTCGGCCAGGTCATGCCGATCCACCCACGCTCCCCGACCTTGCGGGAAAATTCCGGGTTGAAGGAGGAGTTCATATCGCCGCTGCCGGGCACATAGGTGCCCGCCTCAATCTCCCCCTTGAGAAAGGCACGCACTTCCTTGCGAAGCTCCTCCGCTTCCGCCGGGAAGGTCATCGGGTCGAACTGAAACTCGTGAGCCATGGGCGTTTTCCTTGGAATGCCAGCCTAGCGAATGCCCGCCTAGCGGCCGTCTGAGAAACCTTTCAGGAAACTGGAGAGATTTTTCGTCAAGGCGCCGACATTATAGCCGCCTTCCTGCACCAGCACAGTCGGGATTCCAAGCCGGGCAATCCGCTCGCCGATCTGGCCGAAGCCTTCGGTTGAGACCGACAAAAACCCTATCGGGTCCTCTTCGAAGGCGTCGAAACCAAGGGAGACAAGCAGTGCGTCCGGCGCATAGTGGCGGATCGTGTCCAAGCCTTCGTTGAGGGCGGACAGGTAGTCCTCGTCTCGGGTGCCTTGCTCCAGCGGGATATTGAGATTGTAGCCGAGACCCTCACCTTCGCCCCGCTCGTGAGCGTAGCCTGCGAAAAAGGGAAAATACTCGGCCGGATTCCCATGGAGGGAAACGAACAGTACATCCCGGCGTCGGTAGAAAATACCTTGGGTACCGTTGCCGTGATGGACGTCCACGTCCAAAATTGCGACCCGCGGCAACTCCAACAGCATCTCGCAAGCGGCGATCGCGACGTTGTTCAGGTAGCAAAAGCCGCCCGCGAGATCGCTGAAGGCGTGATGCCCCGGCGGCCGGCAACAAGCATAGGCCACGTCGTCATCGTCCAGCACAGCCCGGGCGGCGCTGACGGCCGTGTCCACGGCTGCGACGGCTGCCTGCCAGGTCCCTTCGACGATGGGGGCAGAATTGGTCGCGATGTAATAGCCCGCCTGACCGAGGACATCCGCCGGGCGGCCGCTCATATGCCGGCCAGGGTAGGCGTTCGGCTGCACCGCCGGCGGCGCATCCGGGATTTCCTGCCAGCGTTGCCAGGCGGTTTCCAGAAATTGCAGATAGCCAGGATCGTGCACGGCTGCGATGGGAGCAAGACCGGCACGCTCCGGCGCCTCGATGGAGTGTCCGCCGTCTTTCAGCGCTTTCACCAGCGCATCGGCGCGCGAGGCAATTTCCCAGTGCGGGACTGGACGGCCCCGGCTGATAATTTCGGGCGGCTGATGCCGCAAATGATCGTCGGTATAGAAGGCGCGCATTCGCTTACCAGCTCCGGTCATCTTCAAGAACGTCGCCGCCCAATTGGGCGATCATGGTGCGGATTTCGTCTCCGATTTTCGTTAGGAGGTCCGTGTCCGTGGCCCGGGCCACCAGCTTAACGCCGCTGCCCCGCGGCGCGTGGTAGAAAGGATAGCTGCCGAGGTCGCTTTCCGGATACTTGTTCTGAATTGCTTCCAGCGCCGCCGCCAGGTCGCCTTCCGCAAGATTGGTGGTAATCGAACGGGACTGAATTACGCTTCCGCCGTGAAGATGGCTTTTGGCAGCCTCAAACATTGCGTGGGCGATCCGCGGAACGCCCGCCAGCACAAAAACATTGTCGATCTTGAGACCGGGGGCGATCATCACCTCATTATTGACCAGCTCCGCGCCTTCCGGGGCCAGGGTCATGCGCTTGCGGCTTTCCGTGAATTCCTGGCCGCGTTGGGCGTAGAATTCTTCCAGCCTGCGGAACGCTTCAGGGTGGTATTCCACCTTGCGGTCGAAGGCGAGACCGATGGCCTCCGCCGTGATGTCGTCGTGGGTCGGGCCGATGCCGCCAGTAGTGAAGACATAGTCGTACTTGGCCCGCAGTGCGTTCACCGCGTCGGCGATTTCCTGATGGACGTCCGGAACCACCCGCACTTCACGCAGCCGGATCCCGATGTCATTCAGGCCGCGGGCAATGTAGGCAATGTTTTCGTCCTGCACGCTGCCGGACAGAATCTCGTTGCCGATCACGGCGACCCCGGCGGTGACCACGTCCCGGTCGGAATTGGAAGCGGCGGCAGCCATAAGCGATCCTTCAGCCTTATTGAGCGAACCGCATTATAGATCGCCAAGCGCGCGGCGCCAGATGCGAGGCGTTATGACTACAGGCCTCGACAATATAAATATATCCTTATATGCTGATGAAGACCGCACAATAAGGAGAGGGACTCCGTGTCGAAAAATTCACGTCCGCCGATTCCCGAGTTGTTGAGAGACCGCATCCTGGTTCTCGAAGGTGCCATGGGCACGATGATTCAGGCGGAAAAGCTCACGGAAGGCGACTACCGCGGCGATCGGTTCAGCGACCATCCGTGCGACCTGAAAGGTAACAACGACCTGCTGAACATCACGAAGCCTGACGTGATCGAGAAGATCCACGAGATGTTCCTGGAGGTCGGGTCGGACATCATCGAGACGAACACGTTCAACACGACTCAGATCAGCCAGGCCGACTACCAGATGGAAGATCTGGTGCCGGAGATCTGCCGCGAGGGCGCTGCCATCGCCCGGCGGGTCGCCGAGCGCTGGACCGAGAAGACGCCGGACAAGCCGCGCTATGTTTTTGGCAATCTCGGTCCGACGAACCGGACCTGCTCGATCTCGCCAGACGTCAACCGCCCGGGCTACCGGGCCGTGACCTTCGACGAGATGCGGGAGGTGTACCTGGAGCAGGCGACCGCCCTTTATGACAGTGGTGTTGACGGCTTTGCGGTGGAAACGGTGTTCGACACGCTGAACTGCAAGGCAGCCCTCTTTGCCCTCGAACAGCTGTTTGAAGAGAAAGGCCAAAGCCTGCCGGTGATGATCACCGGCACCATTACGGACTTGACCGGCCGCAACCTTTCGGGTCAGACCGTGACCGCTTTCTGGTACGCGGTCCGCCACGCTCAGCCGCTGGCGTTCGGCCTGAACTGCGGCTTCGGCGGGGAACAGCTGCGCCCGTTCGTGGAAGAACTGGCCCGTGAAATCGAAGTGCCTCTGGTCGTCTACCCGAATGCCGGCCTGCCGAACGAACTCGGCGGCTATGACGAGGCACCGGAGATGACTGGCGCCTTCATCCGCGAGTGGGCCGAGCAAGGCTGGGTCAACATCGTCGGCGGCTGCTGCGGCACCACGCCGGCGCATATCAAAGCGATCGCCGAGGCGGTCGAGGGCATGAAACCGCGCAAGGTGCCGGAGGACAAGCCGCACCTGCGCCTATCGGGCCTCGACCCGTTTGCGACGGCGGCTTAAGGGAGCCAGAGCAGATAATGGAACAACAACAAGCAACCTTCATCAATATCGGCGAGCGGACCAACGTCACCGGGTCCGCCCGCTTCAAAAAGCTGATCATGAACGGCGACTACGACACCGCGCTGGAAGTGGCCCGGCAGCAGGTGGAGAACGGCGCCCAGATCATTGACGTGAACATGGACGAAGGCCTGCTGGATGCGAAGGAGGCAATGGTCACGTTCCTGAACCTGATCGCGGCCGAGCCTGACATCGCCCGCGTCCCGGTCATGATCGACTCCTCGAAGTGGGAGGTAATCGAGGCCGGGCTGCAATGCGTCGCCGGCAAGGCCATCGTCAACTCGATCAGCATGAAGGAAGGTGAGGAAGCCTTTCTGAAACAGGCGCGCCTGATCCGCCGCTATGGTGCTGCCACGGTCGTCATGGCCTTCGACGAGAAGGGCCAGGCCGATACGGCAGAACGGAAGATCGAGATCTGCACCCGCGCCTACAAGCTGCTGACTGAGGACGGATTCCCGGCGGAAGACATCATCTTCGATCCGAACGTGTTTGCGGTCGCGACCGGGATCGAGGAGCACAACAACTACGGCGTCGATTTCATTGAGGCCTGTCGCGAGATCAAGCGGACGCTGCCGCATGCCAAAATATCCGGCGGTGTTTCGAATCTCTCATTCAGCTTCCGCGGCAACGAGCCGGTCCGCGAGGCAATGCACTCCGTGTTCCTGTACCACGCCATTCAGGCGGGCATGGACATGGGTATCGTCAATGCCGGCCAGCTCGCTGTCTATGACGATATTGAGGAAACCCTGCGCGAGCGCGTCGAGGACGTGATCCTCAACCGCACGCCGGATGCGACCGAGAACTTGCTGGACCTTGCGGAACAGTACCGCGGCCAGAGCGGACAGACCCAGGAAAAGGATGAGTCCTGGCGCGAACTGCCGGTGATCAAACGGATCGAACACGCGCTGGTGCACGGCATCAATGCCTACATCGTCGATGACACGGAAGAGGCACGCCTCGAGGCAGACAAGCCGCTGCACGTGATCGAAGGCCCGCTGATGGACGGCATGAACCGCGTCGGCGATCTGTTCGGCGCCGGCAAGATGTTCCTGCCGCAGGTGGTGAAATCCGCCCGCGTCATGAAACAGGCGGTCGCCCACCTCATCCCCTATATCGAGGCTGAGGCCGAGGCCAGCGGCGAAGCGCAGCAGAAAAAGGGCAAGATCCTGCTCGCCACCGTCAAGGGCGACGTGCACGACATCGGCAAGAACATCGTCGGTGTGGTGCTGCAGTGCAACAACTATGACGTGATCGACATGGGCGTGATGGTGCCGTCGGCCAAGATCCTCGACACGGCGGCGAAGGAGGAGGTCGACATCATCGGCCTGTCCGGTCTGATCACGCCCTCGCTGGACGAGATGGTACATGTGGCGGAGGACATGCAGCGCAAGGGTCTGAAAACGCCCCTGCTGATCGGCGGCGCCACCACCTCCAAGCTGCACACCGCACTGAAGATCGACCAAGCCTATGAGGGTGCGGTTATCCACGTGCTCGACGCCTCGCGCGCCGTCGGCGTCGCCGGCCAGTTGCTGTCGAAGGAAACCTATGGCAACTATACCAAGGGCATTGCCGAGGAATACGAGACGCTGCGCGAGCGCCGCAAAACCGGCTCCTCGCGGCCCACAGTCCGTCTGGAGGATGCGCGCGCCAATAAGGCGAAGCTCGACTGGCGGTCCTATGACCCGCCGCAGCCGAGCTTCCTGGGTACCCGCACCTTCGTGAACTATTCGCTTTCCGAATTGGCGGACCGCATCGACTGGACGCCTTTCTTCCGCACCTGGGAGTTAGCCGGCACGTTTCCGAAGATCCTGGACGACGAGACGGTCGGCGAGCACGCCCGAGCGCTGTTAAAAGATGCGGAAAAGATGCTCAAGCACATTGTGGACGAAAAGTGGCTGGAGGCGCGCGGCGTCATCGGCTTCTGGCCGGCCAACAGCAACGGCAAGGAAGACGTGTTCCTTTATGGGCCGGACCGGGTGAACGAACCGCTCGCAACTCTCCACTTTCTGCGTCAACAGGTGAACAAGAGCGAGGGGCGGCCGCACTTGTGCCTTGCCGATTATATCGCGCCCCAGGACAGCGGCTTGACCGACTATATGGGCGGGTTCGCGGTGACAGCCGGTCACGGCATCGACCCGATTGTGGCGGAGTTCGAAAAGAGCCACGATGACTACAACTCGATCCTGCTGAAGGCCCTGGCCGACCGTCTGGCAGAAGCCTTTGCCGAACGGATGCATGAGCGTGTCCGGCGAGAATTTTGGGGCTACGCACCGAACGAGGATCTCGCCAACGTGGACTTGATCCGGGAGAAATACCGCGGCATTCGTCCGGCGCCCGGCTATCCGGCCTGCCCGGACCATAGCCAGAAGCCGACGCTGTTCCAGTTGCTGAACGCGGAACAGGAGACAGGCATTTCCCTGACCGAAAGTCATGCCATGCTGCCAACGGCGGCGGTGAGCGGCTGGTATTTCGCTCATCCCGAAGCTGCCTATTTCGGCGTTGGCCGCGTGGAGCGCGATCAGTTGCTTGACTATGCCGAGCGCGCCGGCGTTCCCGTGGAGATGGCAGCCCGCAGACTCGCGCCGGTGCTGGCCGACGACGCGGCCAAACCGCGGGAGGATGAGCAGAAAAAAGCGGCGTAGCCCCCCAATGCCGCTAGCCGACCACCTTACCATCGCACCGGAAGTGACCTTCGGCGCCAGCCCCGTGGCGCTGGAGACCACTGCCATCGCGCATGGCTTGCCCTATCCCCGGAACCTTGACGTCGCCGCTCGGATCGAAGCGGCGGTCCGGGTTGCCGGCGCAACGCCTGCTTGGTGCGGGGTTCTGGATGGGCGGCTCCGTGTCGGTCTTTCATGGGAAGAGATAGAGCAGTTTGCGAAAGGGGGCGATTTGCCGAAAGTGTCCCGTCGCGACTTCGCTCCCCTCGTAGCCTGTGGCGGCTCCGGCGCAACCACGGTGGCCGGGACCATGATCCTGGCCCAGGCGGCCGGGGTCGCCGTGTTTGCCACCGGCGGCTTGGGCGGCGTTCATCGGGAGGAAGCCGAAAGTCTAGACATTTCCGCCGATCTGGCGGAACTGGCGCGCACGCCCGTGGCCGTCGTCTGCAGCGGGGCGAAGTCGATTCTCGACTTGCCGAAAACCGGGGAAGCGCTGGAAACGCTGGGCGTGCCGGTAGTCGGGTACGGCACCGACCATTTCCCGGCTTTCCAGGTCCTTTCCAGCGGACTGCCCGTCGATTGCCGCGCGGATACGGCGGAGGAAGCGGCCGCGGTTATCCGGGCGCAGCGCTCTTTGGGCTTGGGCGGGGTGGTGATCGGCGTACCCGTACCGGCCGAAGAAGCGCTTCCGGCTGCGGAGGTGGAAGCCTGGGTTGATCAGGCGACGGCCGATGCCCGGTCGGAAGGTGTGCGGGGCAAGCAGATTACGCCCTATCTCCTGAAACGCTTGGCCGAACTCAGCCAGGGCAAAACGCTCAGCACCAATATAGCCCTTCTGGAAAACAATGCCGCGGTTGCCGCGGAAATTGCGGTCGCACTGGACCGCTCGGACTGACGGCCCTCCAGGTGCCGCCCGCCCAGGTGGCGCACACTCAAGCGACCGCCCGAGCGGGACTGCCGTCAAGCGTGGATCGGGTTGGGAAAGTCGTATGAATGCCGTTCGGTCATTTCTTCCGGCATTGTGAACTCGCCCTCGCGGATGCGCTCGGGCAAGTCCTCAAAAATTTCGGCGGTCCAATCCTCGCCCCGGTCGGCCACCAAATCGGTAATGCCCATATAGACCATCACCTCGCACAGAACCTCCGGGTCTACCCCTGCTTCCGATGCCTTGTCCCATGCCTCCAGAAACAATTCTAGAACGATCTTCTTCTGACGCTCCGGGTCGAGTTGGCTTTCCGCCATGGATAGCCCCCTTTTCGCGAGTAAGGTCACGTATGAATTCGGAAAGGCCAAGTGTCGGAGGGATTCGGCTTTTAGTCACGGAAAAAAATGCATAACAACCTGCCGAAAGCGTTTGAGGATTGGTTTTCGGCCCGTGGGTGGGCTCCTCACCGGCATCAGATGCAATTGTTGTCCGCTGCGGGGGCGGGAGAAAGCGCGCTGCTAATCGCGCCGACGGGCGGCGGCAAGACTCTTGCCGGATTTCTTCCATCGCTGGTCTCGCTCGCTGAAAGCGGGGGATTTGAAGGGCTTCACACGCTTTATGTCTCGCCCTTGAAAGCTTTGGCTGTCGATGTGCAGCGCAACCTGAAGGCTCCCATCGATGAGATGGAATTGAACATCAGGGTCCAGGCGCGCACGGGCGATACGCCAGCCAACCGGCGCGTCCGGCAAAAGAGCGAGCCACCTAACATTTTGTTGACCACGCCAGAGTCGTTGGCCCTGTTGCTATCGCTGCCGGAGGCGCCATCGCTGTTCGCGTCCGTGCGCACGGTCATCGTGGACGAGTTGCACGCGCTCGCAGACAACAAACGTGGCGACTTGCTGAGCCTAGGGCTCGCCCGGCTGCAGAATCTGGCACCCGGCCTCCGCCGGGTGGGGCTCTCGGCGACGGTGGCGGACCGGGAGGCAATCCGGCACTGGCTGTCGCCGTCGGCAGGCCGCGAAGACGATGTGCGCCTGGTGATCGGGCGGGGCGGCGTGAAACCGGATATTCGCATCCTGGTACCGAAAGGCCGGATGCCCTGGTCCGGTCATATGGCGCTCTACGCCATCGAACCGATCTACCGGGAAATCCTGGCGCACCGCATCGCCATTGTCTTCGTCAACACCCGGGCCCAGGCAGAACTGATCTTCCAGGCGCTCTGGCACATCAACGAAGAGAACCTGCCCATTGCTTTACATCACGGTTCCCTTTCGGCCGAGCAGCGGCGCAAGGTGGAGGCAGCGATGGCCCGGGGCGCCCTCCGGGCGGTGGTGGCGACGTCCTCGCTGGATCTGGGCGTGGATTGGGGGGACGTCGATCTTGTGTTGCAGGTCGGCGCGCCCAAGGGCGTTTCGCGCCTGCTGCAGCGGATCGGCCGGGCCAACCACCGGCTTAACGAGCCATCAAAAGCCGTGCTGGTGCCGGCCAACCGTTTCGAGTTGCTGGAGTGCCGGGCAGCGCTGGCCGCCATCGATGCAGGCCAGCTGGACGGGATCCCACCGCAGCCGGGCGGGCTCGACGTGCTGGCACAGCATGTGGTGGGCACGGCGTGCAGCGGGCCGTTCATCCCCGATGATCTTTATGCAGAGGTAACGCGCGCAGGCCCCTATGCTCACCTGGACCGCGCGACCTTCGAGAACGTCGTGAATTTCGTTGCGACCGGCGGCTATGCGCTTGGCGAGTACGAGCGCTACCGGCGGCTGCGCCCAGCCGGCGGCGGCCGGCTGGGCATCGCGCATCAGCGCCTCGCCCAGCGCTACCGCATGAACGTCGGCACCATCGTTGAGACGCCGACGCTGAAGGTGCGCGTCGGCGGCCGCGTCGTGGGGGAGGTGGAGGAGGTTTTCGTGCAGGGGCTGGTGCCGGGCGACACCTTTATGTTCGCGGGCCAGGTGCTGGAGTTCCTGGGCGTTCGGGAGATGATGGTAGCCAC
>CAYYSC010000004.1:0-24732 GCA_964474065.1 uncultured Rhodospirillales bacterium
CCATCGACCTGCACTACACCGGTCAGTTGACGTCGTTGAGGGTGCCGGTCTCCGAGGGGCCGTTCGATTCCGCCGCGGCGCGCCGGGAATTCGAGGCGGAGTACCGGCGGCTCTACGGCCACATGCAGCCAGAAGGAACGATCCTCACAGCCGCTGTCCGCGTGGCGGCGAGGGCACCGACCGGGACGCCAAAGGGCAAACGCGCCGGGCCGGGCAGAGGCAGCGCGCGGATTCCGCCAAAAGAGTTCCGTCCGGTCTGGCACGAACGGCACGGCTGGATGGACACGGCCGTCTATCCGGGTCTGGAGTTGACGCCTGGCGCCCGGGTGGAAGGCCCGGCCGTGATCGAGGAACAGACGACCACCGTCCTGCTCGCGCCTGGTGATCGCCTCTCGGTCGACGCGGCGGGTAACTTCATGGTCTTGATAGCGCCGACGGAAAAGGCGGCGGAGGCTGCTGCAGCCCCAAGCGCCGCGGGTTCCGGCAAGCTCGACCCGGTCATCCTGGCGCTCATGCAAAACCGGCTGGATCAGATCAGCAAGCATATGGGCTGGGTCATGACCCGTACCGCGCGAAGCCCGATCTTCAGTCAGAGCCACGATTTCTCCTGTTTCGTCACTGATCCGGAAGGCACGCTGATCGCCAACGCCGACGGCATTCCCATCCATACGGGCGGCGGCGGTTTCGCGGTGCGTGCCTTGTTGCGGGACTTCGCCGGGCGGATCGAGCCGGAGGACGTGTTCATCCTCTCCGATCCCTATGTCGCGGGCGGCAATCACTTGCCGGACTGGGTGATTGCCCGACCCATTTTCGTCGGCTCGTCCGCGCGGCTCGCGGGTTTCTGCTGCAACCGGGCGCACCAGTCGGATATCGGCGGCGGCCTAGCCGGTACCTATAACCCGGAGGCAACCGAGATCTGGCATGAGGGCATACGCTTGCCGGTCATGAAGCTGGTGGAGCGCGGCCAGGTTCGGGACGATCTCTGGAAGCTGCTGCTCATCAACTCGCGGACGTCCGAATTGTTAGACGGCGACCTGCGCGCCATGCTTGGCTCGACCCAAGTGGGCGCCGAACGCGTGGCTGGGCTGGCGCAGGAACTCGGTCTCGACTCTTATTTCATCCATCTGGCCGGTGTGCTCGATCATGCGGACGCCCGCATGCGGGATGCGGTGCGGGCGCTGCCGGATGGCTTCTACTATGGCGAGGATCACACGGACAATGATTGCTTCGACAAGACAGATGTCGCTATCCGCGTCGCGCTGACGGTCGATGGCGACCGGCTGACACTGGATTTTTCGGGAAGCGATCCGCAGATGCGGGGTTTCAAGAATTCCTCCCTCGCCAATACTTATTCGGCCGCCTATCTGGCGCTCTCGTCGTTTTTCGATACCGATATTCCCCGCAACGAGGGTACCTACCGTTGCGTGGAGATCATCGCGCCGGAGGGCTCCATCGTGAACGCGAAGCCGCCGGCGCCGATGACCATGAACACGGTATTCGTCGCGCATGAGATCACGCATGCCGTGTGGCGGGCGCTTGCTCAGGCCTGCCCGGAGCGGGCTTGCGCCGGCTGGGCCAAGACTACCCACAATCACGTCGCCGGCCAAAATTCCGACGGCAGCTCCTGGGTAATGTATCAGTGGCACGCCATGGGCACGCCCGGCGCGACGGCGGAACGGGACGGGTTTCCGCAGATGGGGCACCTGATCTCGCTCGGCGGACTGGACCTGCCGAATCTGGAGTTTCACGAGCAACAATTTCCGGTACGCTACCGTCGCTGGGAGCTGCGGACGGACACGGCCGGTCCGGGGATGCGCCGCGGCGGCACGGGTGTGCGTTACGAGGCTGACATTCTGGTCCCCTGCACTTGGTCCTTCCGGGCGGAAGGGCTGGAAACGCCCTCTGGCTATGGGGTGCAGGGCGGCGGCTATGGCGGGGTCGGCGAGCAACGGATCGAGCCCCTGGATGCCGAAGCCTTCATCCCGCCGAAATACGGTGTCCGGCGGCTTGGCCCTGCCCGGATCGTCGCGGACACGCCCGGCGGTGGCGGCTGGGGCGATCCTTTCCAGCGCGACCCAGCCTTGGTGCTGCGCGACGTACGTGATGGCGTGCTTACCCTTGAAGCCGCGGCGCGCGACTACGGCGTTGCAGTCCGTGCCGCTGACTGTTCGGTGGACGAGGCGGAAACCCGACTGCTTCGCGATACGCCGCGAGCGGTGACGCGGTAGTCGCATACTGACGGTTCGCCCGGTCCGGAAACGTCTCAGGTCGCGGAGTGTGCCCATTTGGAAGCTGAAGCGAACTCAAGCCCGATCAATTTGCAGGTCGCGGCAAAATTGCGGGAGATGGCGGACCTGCTGCATTACCAGGGGGCGAACCCCTTCCGTGTCAGCGCCTACCGCCGGGCGGCCGATACCGTCAGCACGCTGTCGGCTGACGTCGACGCGGTGCTGGACGAGAAAGGACTGGAGGGGCTGACCGCGCTGTCAGGCATTGGCGAGGGCATTGCCTCCGCTATCGAGGAGTTGGTGCGGACCGGCCGATGGGGACAACTGGAGCGGATGCGGGGCACGATCGACCCCGAAGAAGTTCTGCAAGCAGTGCCCGGCATCGGCCCGAAGATGGCGCGCCGCCTGCACGATGAACTCCACATCGACACGCTGGAAGGGCTGGAAGCCGCCGCCCGGGACGGGCGATTGCAAAAGGTCAAAGGCGTTGGCGCCGGTCGCGCAGCGATGATCCAGGCTTCGCTGGCAATGATGTTGAACCGCCCCCGACGGCGGCCCCGAAGCAACCAGCCGACGCCGCCCGCCGATATCGTTCTCGACGTTGACCGGCAATACCGCTCCATGGCGGAAGCCGGAGAGCTGCAGAAGATCGCGCCCCGCCGCTTCAATCCCGCCGGCGAGGCTTGGCTGCCGATCATGCATGCCCAACATGGCGATTGGCACTGCACCGCCCTTTATTCCAACACGGCGCGTGCGCACGACCTGGGGAAGGTGAAGGATTGGGTGGTGGTCTACTGCCACACCGACAACGAACCGGAGCAGCAATTTACCGTCGTGACCGAAAGCCGGGGCGATCTAGCCGGCAAGCGGGTGATCCGGGGCCGGGAGAATGAGTGCCGGGCCTATTATGCGGCGGAAAAAACGCGCGCCTGAGCACTGGCGCGGCGTCAGGACTCGCCTGCGATCAGGTCGCCCACCTCCCGGTCCTCATGCAAACGCCGGATCGCCTCCGCGAACAGGGGCGCGGCGGTGACCGTCTCGATCCGGTCCTTTACATCGGTACCTTCCAGGCGGAAGGCGGGTATCGTGTCGGTCACAATCACGCCCGCCAGGGACCGGTCGGTCAGGGCTTCCTCCGCCCCGCCGGTGAACAGGCCGTGCGCGGCGAGCGCCCAGACATCGCGTGCGCCGCCTTCCAGCATGGCATTGGCTGCCCTCACCATCGTGCCGCCAGAGGCGATCAGGTCGTCGATGACCAGCACCCGCGCCCCGTCCACCTCACCGGCGAGCAGGCTGCCGGAGACCGCGCCCGCGCTGCGGCGCTTTTCCATCATCGCCGCGCCCACCGAACGGCCAAGCCGCTCCTCCAGCGCCTCGCGGAACAATTGGGCGCGCTTGACCCCGCCTGGGTCCGGCGAGGCCACGGCGACAGCCTCGTCTCCGGCGAGTTCCGCGGCTCGGTCCAGCAGCGCGCCCCGCGTATCCAGCGCCACCGTTTCGCAGCGGAATGCGTTCTGGAAGGCGACGATGTTGTGGACCTCCATCGTCACGACGCGCTCGACGCCGACGGCTTCCAACAACTGGGCGACATAGCGGGCCGAGAGTGGGTCGCGCGGCTTGGTCTGCCGGTCCTTGCGGGCATAGGCGAGGTAGGGAATAACTGCCGTTGTCCGGCCAACGCCGTTGGTTTTTAACGCGCCAAGTAAGAACAGCAGGCGGATGAGCTTGTCGTTCGGGCTGTCGTCCGGGTCGCCGTGCAGGCCTTGGATGACGTAGGCGTCCTCGCCGCGCACGCTGACCAGGGGTCGGATCTTGTGTTCCCCGTCCTCGAAGTCGCGTTCTTCGAGAGCATCGAGTGGCCGGCCCAAGGAGCGTGCGACCGCTTCGCCGAAGGTCCGGCTTGCTTCCGGCGCAAAAATCCGCATGGCCAGGTCCCTTTCCGGTTTGTCTTCAATTTCCGTTGCGGCGGCTACGGTTTGCTCGAATGCCGAGCCCGCTATTCCTACTGATCGGCCTGATCGAGCATCGAGAGCAGCCGGCTTGCATTGGCTGCTGCGTAGCCATTCTGGTCGTTGTCGAAGTAGCAGTAGACATCGTGGCCGTCCGAACGCCAATTCTCGATCCGCTCGGCCCAAGTGGCCAGCGTCTCGTCGTCATAGCTGCCTTCGTAGGCGCCCGCCGGGCCGTGCAACCGCACATAGACGGTTGGGCCGGTGATCATGGCGGGAGATTCCGTCCCGGCATAGTCGAAGATGCAGCAGGCAGCACCGTAACGCCGGAGAACGTCGTATACTGCGTCGTCAAACCAAGTCTCGTCCCGGAACTCGAAGGCATAACGGTAGTCCCTCGGTGCCGCTTCCAGGAAAGTCTCAAGACGCTCCGGATTGGCGCGCCAGCGTGGCGGCAACTGGACCAGGATCGGGCCGAGTTTCTCCTTGAGCGGTGCGATGCTTGCGAAAAAGCGGTCCAAAGGCTCCTTCGGGTCCTTCAGCTTTTTCATGTGAGTCATGTAACGACTGGCCTTGCAGGAGAACAGGAAGCCGGCTGGCGTTGAGTCGTACCACTCGGCAACACTTTCCGCCTCCGGAAGACCATAGAAGGTCGAATTGATCTCCACCGTCCCGAACGAGCGCGCATATTCCGCCAGCATATCCTCTGGCTGCATACCCTCGGGATATACCGGTCCCACCCAATGATCGTAGTACCACCCGGAGGTTCCAACTCTCACCCTTGGCATTGCTTCTCCGTCCCGTGGCTCCCGGCCTTCGCGGTTTGGTGCACACTACCAGCCCCGCGGCGCAAGACGCGGCGGGCCGGATCCGACGGTCACGCTTTTTCCGATGCCGCCCGTTCAAGGCGCTTGTCCACTTCTTGGGCCAGCTTTTTCAGGGCGCCAGCCACCTCCACCGGGTACGTTGCATCCTCCAGCCGCCGAAGCGGTTCCGGCAGGCGGTCGAGTTCGAACGCCGAGCGTTGCCGGATGTCCTCCAGGCTCGTCGGCGGGCGTAGCCGTTTTCCGTCTTTCATCACGAGGTGGATCAAGGGTTCGCCGCGGTGGCAATCGTCCTCGATTGACAGCACGTCCCCTTCCATGCGGCCGTCACTGTCATAGTTGCGCCACACCTGCTTGCGGCCGGGCCAGGTCGCCTTGCCCTCCGACCGTTTGCGGCGGGCGAGGCCGGCGTATTCCTGCAGTTTGTAGGCACAATCCAGCCCTGGCGCGTCGGAGGAAGTGGTGAGGCTCGTGCCGATGCCGAAGCCATCGATCGGCGCGCCGTTGCGGGTGAAGCCCAGCAGCTTGTCCTCGTCAAGGCCGCCGCTGGCGAAGATCGAGACATGTTCCATGCCGCCATCGTCCAGGATGCGACGCACGCTGCGCGAGAGCGTGTCCAGGTCGCCACTGTCGAGCCGGACTCCGCGAAGGGTGATGCCCTGCTCCTTTAGCCAAGGCTCCAGGTCCACCACTTTTTTGGCCCCGGCTTCGGTGTCGTACGTGTCGATCAACAGGATCAGGCCTTCCGGCCTCGCTTTCGCAAAACTTTTGAAGGCCGCCGTTTCGTCGTCAAACGCCTGAATGAACGAGTGGGCCATCGTGCCATAGAGCGGCACCCCGAACTGCTGGCCCGCCAGAACGGTCGCAGAGCCGGCGAAGCCCGCGACATAGCTCGCCCTAGCCGCCAGCAGTCCGGCCTCGCCCCCGTGGGCCCGGCGCAGCCCGAAATCGACCAGCGTCTTGTCTGGCGCTGCCAGCACCATCCGCGCCGCCTTGGAGGCGATCAGGGACTGAAAGTGCAGGATGTTGAGCAGCCGCGTTTCGGCGTACTGAGCTTCGGGCAAGGGGGCCGTCACGCGGATGATCGGCTCGTCCGGAAAGAAAATCGTCCCCTCCGGCATCGCATGGACATCGCCGGTAAAGCGGAATTCGGCCAGATAATCCAGCAGCTGGCGGTCGAACCGCCCACTCTCGCGGAGCCATTTCAAGTCTTGCGCGGAGACCTGCAGGTTTTCCAGAAAATCCAGGCACTGCTCCAATCCGGCCGCCATGAAGAAGCCGCGGTCGGGCGGCAGTTCGCGAATGAAGAACTCGAACACCGCCGTGTCAGTCTGCCCCTCCTCCACATAACCTTGCATCATCGCGAGTTGATACAGATCGGTGAGGAGGAACTCTTGCGGTTCGTTCATTGTTCGGTTCCCTGATAGCTTGCCTTCGCCGCAGATTGCTCTGCTCCTACGGGCACGTGTTCGCAAGACCCTCGGCAGGGGGCCCAGGCGATGGCCTTACCGCTCCGGCGCGCGACAATTGGAGTTGCCGTATGACTGAGACCGCGACCATCGCCTTGCTCGGAGACGTGATGCTGGGGCGTCTCGTCAGCGAGCAGATTGGCCGGCGGCCACCCGAAAGCTTGTGGGGCGACGTCCTGCCTGTCCTGCAGGGCGTAGACGCCGTCATTGCCAATCTCGAATGCGCGGTCGCAAGAAGCGGCCGAGCTTGGGAGCGCTATCCGAAGGTCTTTCACTTCCGCGCGGTTCCCGAAGCCATTGAGGTGTTGCAGGCGGCAAGGGTAACGGCCGTCAATCTCGCGAACAATCACACGCTGGATTACGAAACAGAAGCCTTGCTCGAAACCCTGGAACATCTGGACAAGGCAGGGATCGTGCATGCCGGGGCAGGAGCCGATGCAGCAGCAGCCGCGCAGCCGGCCTTTGCCCGGGCAGGCCCACTGCGCTTTGCCCTCTTCGGCGTGACCGACAACGAACCGGCGTTCGGCGCGACGGAAAGCGCGCCCGGCGTATGCTTTTACAACCCCGTGTCCGGCGAGCCGCTGGCCCCGTCCCGGGGCGCAATCTCCGAGGCGCGCGCCCAGGGTGCAGATCTCGTCGTCGTGTCGGCGCATCTCGGGCCGAACATGGTGCTCCGGCCCGCGGAGGCACTGCGGGGCTACAAGCGGCAGCTGGCCGAGGCGGGCGCGGACATCGTGCACGGCCATTCGGCGCACGTGTTTCAAGGTATCGAACGCACCGACACCCGGCTCATCCTGCACGACACCGGCGATTTCCTCGACGACTACGCAGTCGATCGCGAGCTCCGGAACGATTGGTCTTTTCTCTTTATCGTTGAAGCGGATGCCCAGGGGCCGCGTCGGCTGATCTTGCGCCCGGTGCGACTCGGCTTCGCCCGCGTTTCGTTTGCCACTGGCGACGAGGCTGACGAAATCTGCGCCCGCATGCAACAACTGTCCCTGCCTTTCGGGACCGGGCTGGAACGGACCGCGGACGGGCTTTCCCTTAGTTTCGAACGTTGATTCCGCCCACATCGCTCCTCAGCTCTCGCGCTGCCGGCCCTTCAGGCGTGCTAGATCCGCGGCATCGTCCAGCATCTGCACGACTTCGTCATCCGTGACCTGGTCGAAATTGGCATAGTGCAGGCCGATCGCGCGGAACCATTCCGGGGCTTCCAGACAGACCACATGGTCTACCTCCTGCTTCAGCTTTTCCACGGTATCCGGCGGCGCGACCGGAATGGCGAGCGTCAACGAACGCGGATTTTTCTGCCGCAGCGCCTTCAGCGCCGCACGGGTCGTTGCGCCGGTGGCAACACCGTCGTCGATGACGATGGCGTCCCGGCCCGCAATCGCGAGCGGGGAGCGGCCTTGCAGATACCGCTGCCGCCGTTCATCGATCTTGGCCAGCTCGCGCTCCTTGATGGGCTCCAGGTCCTCTTCGGTGAGGTCGGCCATTCGCATGACCTCGTCGTTGATGACGACTTGCGGATCGTCTCCGTTCACCACCGCCCCCGCGGCGAGTTCGGGCTGAAACGGCACGCCGAGCTTGCGGACCATCAGCAGGTCGAGCGGCGCCTCCATCATCCGTGCCACTTCCAGCGCGACGGGAACGCCGCCGCGCGGCAGCGCCAAAACTACCGGATCGTCCATATCCGGATGCTCGTCTCTGAGCTTGCGCATGGCCTCGCCGAGCTTTTGGCCAGCCTCGGTACGGTCACGGAAGAGTTGCGGTGCCATATGGCATCTCCCTGAGTCAGGGTCTTAAAAGTGCGCAGTGAACCAGTCGCCCGCGTGTTCCATGACGGCTTCCAGCGTGCCCGGTTCTTCAAACAGGTGCGTGGCGCCGGGCACGATCTCGAGCCGCTTTTCGCAGTTCATCTGGTCCCGCGCCGCTTCATTCAACTCAATGACGCCGTGGTCTGCGCCACCGACGATCAACAAGGTTGGAGCGTGGACCCGCGACAGGGCCTCTTTCGCCAAGTCTGGCCTGCCGCCGCGGGATACGACAGCGGCGATCTCGTCGGTCAGCTTCGCAGCCGCAACCAACGCAGCGGCCGCACCCGTGCTGGCACCGAACAGACCGATGGGCAGAGACCCGGCGTCTTCATCAGACCGGGTCCATCGGACCGCTTCTGCCACGCGGTCGGCCAGCAGCGGAATGTCGAAGACGTTGTTTCGGTCTGCGGCTTCCTGTTCCGTCAGCAGATCGAACAGCAGCGTCCCCAAACCGCGCTCGCGCAGGGCTTCCGCCACTGCATTGTTGCGCGGACTGAAGCGGCTGCTGCCGCTGCCGTGGGCGAAGACGACAACGCCCCGTGGCGCCTCGGGCAGGGCGAGCTCCCCCTCCAGGGCTTGCTCGCCCATCGCGACCGGTTTGGTGACCGGGTCTGAACCTGTACTCTGCATCGATACAGGATCGACGATCCCGTATGTCTCGCATTAACCTGTATCAAGGCTGGGCGTCGGCGGCGGGTGTAATCGTATGATCATGCCACAGCAAAAAACCTCTTCGGAAAGTACAGCTCAGATCCCCACGATCGAGGAAAAGGTTCATTTCCTTCGCGAACCCGGCGCGTATCCTCATGCGCCGCCCGCGGTCCAGGCGGAGGAAACCCACATGTCGTGGATCTTTTTGGCCGGGGACCGAGTCTATAAGTTGAAAAAGCCGGTCCGGTACCCTTTTCTCGATTTCAGTACGCTGAGCGCCCGCGCGTATTTCGTGGGCGAGGAGATCAAGCTGAACCGCAGGCTGGCGCCCGACGTTTATCTGGGCGCACGCTCCTTGACGGTTGGAGAGACTGGCAGGCTGAGCCTGGACGAAGAGGGCAATGTCGTCGACTGGCTGGTGGAGATGCGCCGCCTGCCAGCCGAGCGGATGCTGGACCAGCTGGTCGAACTGGGTGAGTTGCGCGAAGCGGATATCGACCGGGTCGCCGATGTGCTGGCCGGCTTCTATCACGATCTTGCGCCGGCAGAGATGGAGCCCAAAGCGTACGCCGACCGTTTCCTGACAGAACATCGCCGCACCGCCGACACCTTGCAGGACGAGCGGTTCAGCTTTGACGGTCCTCGTTTGAACCGGGCGCTCCAGCATTTCGAGCGGGAATTCGACAAAGTCCGCGGCGGCTTGGAGGAACGTGCCCGGAGGGGGCGCGTGGTCGAGGGCCACGGCGATCTGAGACCGGAGCATGTGTGTCTGGTGGAACCCGTCGCGATCATTGATTGCCTGGAGTTCAACCGGGGCCTTCGGCTTGTCGATCCGTTCGACGAGATCGTCTTTCTTGGCCTGGAGTGCGCTCGCATGGGGGCGGATTGGGTGCTTCCCCGTCTCCGCAGCCGCCTCGCCGGCGCGCTAGGCGATGAGCCGACGGAGGAGGTGCTAGCCTTCTATTGGCGTTACCGCGCCTTGTTGCGGGCGCGTCTGGCCCTGTTGCATCTGGTGGAGCCCGTGCTCCGCAAGCGTGACAAATGGCGGCCGCTGGCCTGGCACTATCTTGAAATGGCCGAAGATGCCGAAAGCTGGATTCGCAAGTCTTGATAACCCCATTCTATATCGCTCTGGCGAGCATTCCATTTGCCAAATCAATGCATTCGCCTAAGCTTTAGCAAATGGTGACGAATCATAGACTGGTGTTAGGGGTGGTTCCAGAAAAACAATGAAAAACATCTTCATAATCGGGCTGGAACCATTTAACTTAAAGTTGCTTCAGGAACTGCCAGGTGCCGGTGAATATCGTTTCCATGATCTTCTCGGCTATCGCAAGGCGGTCAGGCCCGAGGGCGGCCATATTGATCTGCCGGGTCTCCTGAACTTGGCCGAACAGCAACTTGCGGGCTTTTCGGGCAGTATTGATGCGATCATCGGTTACTGGGACTTCCCCAGTTCGGTCATCGCGCCCATTCTCCGCCATCGGCATGGGATCGTCGCGCCATCGCTCGAAGCCGTTGCCGCTTGCGAACACAAGATCTGGTCGCGGATCGAACAGCGGCGGGTCATTCCGGAAATGGTGCCGCGGTTCGATGCCGTCGACCCGTTCGCTGACGACCCTTTTTCGCAGATCAGCGTCGATTTTCCTTTCTGGCTGAAGCCCGTGAAAGCGCACTCGTCCTACCTCGGCTTCAAGATCCGCTCTCACGCCGATTTCGAGGAGCATTTGCCGGTCATTCGGGAGAATATTCACATCTTTGCGGAACCTTTTGACGCCTTCCTCGAACTTGTCGATGTTCCCGAAGAGCTTGCCGGCGTTGGCGGGAGCTACTGTATCGCTGAGGAAATCATTTCCGCCGGCCAGCAATGCACACTTGAAGGTTACGTGCAGAGCGGCGAGGTGACGGTCTATGGCGTGGTCGATTCGATTCGTTCGGGAAAACACCGTTCGTGCTTTGCCCGCTACCAATATCCTTCCCAATTGCCGCGCCACGTCCACACCCGCATGGTCGAAGCGGCGGCCGGAGTAATCCGGCAGATCGATTACGATAACGCCCCCTTTAACGCCGAGTTCTTCTGGGACCGGCAGTCTGACGAAATCCGGATCCTCGAGATCAATACCCGGATTTCGAAATCCCATTGCCCGCTGTTCAAGATGGTCGACGGCGTCAGCCACCAGCAGGTGGCGATCGACCTAGCACTTGGCCACCGCCCGGACTTCCCAAGTCGAGGCGGCTCGCACCGGCTCGCGGCCAAATTCATGCTGCGTGTGTTCGAAGACGGACAGGTGCGTCGTATTCCGGCTGCCAGTGACATCGCCGCGCTGCAGGAGAGGTTCCCGGACGCAATGGTGCGCATGCTGGTGGATGAAGGTCAGCGGCTCGCCCATCTTTCGTTCCAGGACAGCTACAGCTTCGAACTTGCCGAGATATTTCTTGGCGCCAACAACCAGACCGAGTTGTTGGAAAAGTACGAAACCGCGCTGGACCTGTTACCATTCGAAATCGTGCCCGCCCCGTCGGAGGCTGCATGAAGACCGTTGAGAATTTTCCCCTGCCCGTCATCGAAGAAGCCAATGTGTTTATCCCGCTGGTGGATGGCACGCAGCTCGCCGCGCGGATCTGGCGGCCGGAAGAATCGGCCAGACGGCCGGTGCCTGCCATCCTGGAGTACATCCCTTACCGCAAACGTTTTGGCACGGCCGCCAGGGACGAGGTGACTCATCCTTATCTCGCTGGCCATGGCTACGCCTGTGTGCGGGTGGACCTGCGCGGCAGCGGCGAGTCCGACGGAGTGTTGGAGGACGAGTACCTGCCGCAGGAGCTGAATGACGGGGTCGAGGTAATCGCCTGGCTGGCAGAGCAGGATTGGTGCGACGGCAATGTCGGCATGATGGGCATTTCTTGGGGCGGCTTTAACGGCTTGCAAATCGCGGCACTGCAACCGCCCGCCCTGAAAGCCATCGTCACTCTGTGTTCGACCGACGATCGCTATGCTGATGACATCCACCACATGGGCGGCTGCCTGCTGAGCGACAATCTTTCCTGGGCATCCGTCATGTTCGCTTACAACAGCTTGCCGCCCGATCCCGCCCTGGTCGGCGACCGGTGGCGAGAGATGTGGATGGAGCGGATGCGGGGCAGCGGCCTCTGGCTGGAGAAATGGCTGGAGCATCAGCGACGGGACGATTATTGGAAACACGGGTCCATCAACGAGGACTACGGCGCGGTCCAGTGCCCGGTCTATGCGGTCAGTGGCTGGGCGGATGGCTACTCGAACGCCGTTTTCCGTCTGCTCGCCAACCTCGAAGTGCCGCGCCGGGGTCTGATCGGGCCGTGGAGCCACCGCTATCCGCATTTCGGTGTGCCGGGACCGGCCATCGATTTCCTTCGAGACATGCTGCGCTGGTGGGACCAATGGCTGAAAGGCATCGAAACCGGCGTGATGAAAGAGCCGATGCTGCGCGCCTGGATGCAGGAAAGCGTGCCGCCGACAGCAAGCTATATGCACCGGCCCGGGCGATGGGTGGGCGAACCGGCCTGGCCTTCGCCCAGTATCGGGGCGCGCGGCTTCCGCCTGGCGCCGGCATTGCTGAAAGACGGCGGCGATCCGGTGACCGAAGACGAAGCGGCGTCTCTGCCGATCCAATCCCCGCTGACCCTGGGCCTGTTTGCCGGGAAATGGTGCTCTTATGGGGGAGCGCCGGATCTGGCGCACGATCAGCGGCAGGAAGACGGGGGCGCGCTGGTGTTCGAAAGCGCTCCGCTCAAAGAGCCTCTGGAAATTCTGGGGCCGCCGGTGGTGGATCTGGAGGTGGAGCCGGACCGGCCGGTGGCGATGATCGCCGCCCGGATCTCCGATGTCCGGCCGAACCAGGAGGTGACGCGGGTCACCTACGGCCTGTTGAACCTGACGCATCGGCATGGCAGCGAAACGCCGGAGGCGCTGGAGCCGGGCCGGCGTTACCGGGTTCGTTTGCAGCTCAACGATATCGCCCAGTCCTTCCCGGCGGGTCACCGGATCCGGCTATCGCTTTCCACCTCCTATTGGCCATTGGCTTGGCCGCCGCCGGAACCGACGCAACTGACCGTCCACACGGAGCATAGCCGGCTGACTCTGCCGGTGCGGCCTCCGCGGCCGGCGGACGACGCGGCATTGCCTGCATTTGGAGAGCCGGAAGGTGCCCCCGGACCCGCCCGCACGGTGATCGAACCCGGCCGGCATCACTGGACAGTGCACCGGGACCTCGCGACGGACGTTTCCGCTCTGGAAGTGATCAACGAGTCCGGCACCTACCGGCTGGACGACATTGGCCTGACCGTGCACTCGAAGGGCCTTGAGCAATACAGTTGCCGAGGCAACGATTTCGACTCCGTCCGAGGCGAAACCCTCTGGGAGCGCGGGCTGCAGCGCGAGGGTTGGGCCATCCGCACCGTGACGCGCACGGTACTCACCTCGTCACCGACCGAATTTCATGTCCGCGCCGATCTGGACGCTTTCGAAACGGACGCGGAGGGTGAGCGCCGGGTATTCTGCCAAAGCTGGGAGCGGAAAATTCCCCGCGATTGCATCTGAAGCGTGCGGGGGAGAGGTTGACCGGCCAGGACCGTCGTTACCCGAAGAAATGCTCCATCCGGTCGAAGGCCGCATTGATCTGCCCCTCCTCTACACAATAGGCCATGCGCAGGTGATGCTCGCCGCTGGGCCCGAACGCCGAGCCCGGGGTGGTGGCAACACCCGCGTGTTCGAGCAGGTCCAGGGCGAAGGAATAGGAATCGCGGTGCTGCGACAGGATCTTCGGAAAGACGTAATAGGCTCCCCCCGGCCGCACATAACTGAACGCGTGGCTGAGCCGGTCCAGGCGCTCGCAGATTAGCGCGCGTCGGCTGGCAAGCGTGCGGCGGAAATCGGCGACGTGGTCAGCCGGATGGGTGAGTGCGGCGAGCGCCGCAACCTGTGAGATCCGCGGCGGACAAATCAGGGTGGCGTCATGCACCTTCATGATCTGCGGCTTTAGCCAGTCGGGCACGACCATATAGCCGAGCCGCCAGCCGCTCATCGCGTAACATTTCGAAAAGGTGAACAGATAGACGAGATTGTCCACCAGTTCGGGCACCGCCGCCGGATGGTAGAGTTGTTCATCCGTGTCATAGACGAAGCGCGAATATGGATCGTCGGTGATGACGGTGAAGCCATGTTGGGCGGCCAGGCGGCCGATTTCGGCAAGGTCTTCCCGGGGGAACACGGTGCCCGTTGGATTGGAGGGCGTCACCAGCAGCAACGCCTTGGTCCGTTCGTTGATGAGGGAAGCCAGGGCACCGATGTCTGCCCGCCATCCCTCCTCCTCCGCCATCGGCCAGAACACGGCCTTGCCGCCGGATAGCCGGATCTGCAGCAGGTGCGAGGCAAAGCACGGGTCGGTCACGATGACCTCGTCGCCGCGATCCAGCAGCGTGCCGAGCACCACCTTCGTCGCTTCCATATTGCCGGCGGAGACGATGACATTCGCCTCAGGCGACACGGTCTGTCCGCTCCGGGAGAGATGATCCGCGGCGACAGCTTCCCGCAGCGAAGGCAAGCCGTCCGGCAACGTGTACTTGCCGATGTCTGCATCTTTTTGAAGGGCTTCCGCCACCGAAGTGCAGATGGCAGGTGGCGTCGAAAACGAAGGCAGGCCCCACGCGAGAGAGACGGAACCCTCTTTCCGGGCCGCCCGCGCTGCCATGTCCTTGATCGCGGAAAGCCCGATGCCGGAGACGACGCTCGAATATCTTTCGGAGTTTTCAGTCATCGGATCGGGCACCTTGCATAATGGCTCCAGAGGTATGCTGCCATCCCACTCAGGACTTTGCAGGCGACCTGCTTCCTGGAATTGTCGCTCCGTGCCCACACCGGGGTCAACGGCGGCGGCAACGGGCGCTCAGTCGGGAAACACGCGAACCCGCCCTAAATTCCCCAGACCAGCAGCAGCATGGGCACGCCCACGGCCACCACGATCACCTCGAGCGGCAAACCCAGCGGCCAGTAGTCGCCAAAGCGGAAGCCGCCAGGGCCCAGGATCAGCGTGTTGTTCTGGTGGCCGATCGGCGTCAGGAAGGCACACGATCCGCCGATCGCCACCGCCATCAGGAACGAATCCGGGTTCGACCCCAAGGTTTGCGCCACGCCTTGGGCGATAGGCGCCATGACCGCCACCGTCGCCGCGTTGTTCATGATATCCGACAGGGTCATGGTCACCACCAGGATCAGGACTAGCGACACCACAGGCATCCCCTGCGCCACATAGGCCACCAGGAATTCGGCCAGCAACCCGGCCGCGCCCGTGGTCAGCATCGCTTGCGCCACGGGCAGCAAGCAGGCGAGCAGAACGACAACCGGCCAGTCCACGGCGGTGTAGATGGAACGAAGCGGCATCACCCCGGAAAGCATGGTCACGAGCACCCCTGCCGCGAATGCCACGGGCGCGGAGACCAAGCCCGTCGCCGCCGCCGCCACCGCCGCCAGCAGAATACTGGCCGACCACCACATCTCACGCGGCGATGGAAGATGCAGTGCGCGCTCGGCCAGGGGCAGGCAGCCATAATCAGACGCGAACAACTGGACCGCTTCCGCCGGCCCTTCGACCAGCAGCACGTCGCCCACGGCCAGCCGCGTGGACCGCAGGCGGGCGACGGTCCGGTTGTCGTTCCGGGTAATCGCCAGGATGTTGATGTGGTAGCGGGTGCGGATGTTCAGTGTCATCGGCGATCGGCCCACAAGCGGCGCGTTCGGCGCGACAACCAGCTCGACAAGCTGGCTTTCCTGAGCGCGGCGGCTTTCCTTGTCGGCGTCTTTACCTTTGTCCTCTTTGGTTTCGTCGGTTTCCCCCCGCCTCCCAGCAGGGGCAGGCGTGCGCTGGGCCCAGGGAGCTTCGCCGCTGACAGCTTCGGCGGTTTGTTCCTCCGCGACGACGGCGGATTCCGTTTCCTCCGCCTCCGCTTTCTGCTCTTCCTCCTCAGCGGCCTCCGCCGCTGCTTCCTCTTCCTCCTCCCGGGCTGCATCGACCTTTTCTTCCAGTTCCAGGCCGAGCGAACTCAGAACCGTTTGCAGGGCTTCCGGTTCCGTTTCCAGCACCAGGACATCGCCCGCCTGGACGCGCGTGTACGACTGGATTGTTAACAGGCGAACGTCGTTCCGCACCAGGCGCAGCACCTGCACATCGCCGTCGGAGGCCGGGCCCTCGACCTCCCGGATCGTCAACCCTTCTGCCTTCGATCCTGCCGGGACCCGCGCCTCCGTGACATAGGCTTCCGACTTGAATCCTTCGAGGCCGGCCGGCTGCCGTTTCGGCACCATCCGCCAGCCAATCAGGGTTACGAACGCCACGCCGACTGCGGCAATCGCCAAGCCGACGGGGGTGTAGTCGAACATGCCGAACGCTTCGCCGATCGCATCGCGCCGGAAACCCGAAACAATCAGGTTGGGAGGCGTTCCGATCAGCGTGGTCATGCCGCCGAGGATCGAGCCGAAGGCGAGCGGCATTAGCAGACGGCCGGGCGGCACCTCCAATTGCCCGGCGGCCTTGAGGGCGACCGGCATCAGGAGGGCGAGCGCGCCGACATTGTTCATGAACCCGGAAAGCACGGCCGCCAGCGTGGTCAGCCCCGCAATCATCGTGAGCTGGCCAGCATCTGCCGGCAGGACCCGCCGGGCGAGGGCGTCCACGGCACCCGAAGTCTGCAGGCTCTTGGAGAGCACCAGAACGGCGGCGACGGTGATGACGGCCGGATGGCCGAAACCGTCGAAAGCCTCCGCCGACGGCACCAGCCCGGCCAGCACCGTCGCAATCAGGGCGGCGAGCGCCACAATGTCGTGCCGCCACCGGCCCCAGGCGAAGGCGACGACGGTCAGCGCCAGAATAGCGAACAGAATGGCCTGGTCGGTGGTCATGAGAACTTGCCGTTGGCTCTGCGGGCGGAAGAGGACGTTAGTCTATGCACTCCCGGCGGGCTTTTCACAGGCTGCGGATGTGGGGTGCCGAATAGGCCGGACGCAAGAAGACCCCTTCATAGGGACACTGCCCGGCAAATTGAAATAGGGCGGACCTTCTCAGCGCGGACATTTTCCAAGTCAGCGCACGCGGAACCGGTTACGAAGCGCCAACTAAAGCGAAAATAGAAAGACGGGACCAAAAATCATCAAAACCCTGAGACGATCGAGGCAAGCGCTTTGAGCGCCATGATTTCGTCCCGTAGCAGCAAGCAGGTTACGCCTATCCCTACAGTCACGTATAGCCGCCCGAGAAGCTATGGTCCTCAGCAACGAGCCGTGGATGTCTCTGCCGCCTGCGTGACCATGCCCGGACGAAACTCCGGGCCAGAAAGAGTTTCAACGCTTCCGGCGCCGCCTCCCAATCCGCAATCGTGCCCGTCCAGCCGGCAACTGCCATAAGGGGACGCTCCGTCGATTTCGTCGACAGCATCACGACTTGCCAGCATAGGCAACTGTAGTACTAGCGGGATATGGCGTTCATGCGTTCCCTGTCTGAGAATCGGATGCGGCTTGGTGTTTTTTGGTACGGTTCTTTGGCTGTTTAGAGCGGAAGCCGCGAGACGATTGGCTTTCTGGTACAGCATTGAAAAAGCCTTGCCTCTAATCGGAATGAACCACGCCTTCCAAGAAGCCGAGCATGGCCATTGGGGCTTGGCTTCCTTCTTTCATTTTCAAAAGATTGCTGGATTCCTGCTCACAACGATACTCGTCGGCGCTTTGACGTGGCTTGGTCAGTAAGTCGCTCCTGTATCCTTGCAGGTCTTGTAATGCGCCGATAGGCTTATCAACAATTACCCATCGACAGATAGGGCGTAGACGCGAGAGCCACGCCAAAGAGAGGGAACGGACCCATGGATGTCGGATTGCAGATGGTCTTCGCCACCTACGGCTGCCCGCCCGGCGTAACGGACCAGCAGGCCTGGGACGAAGAAATGAAGCTGGCGGCCATTGCCGCCGATGGCGGGTTCGATTGCCTCTGGGCGGTGGAGCACCATGACGACGACTACTCGTTCTGCCCGGACAACCTGCAGCTCATGAGCTACCTGGCCGCCAAACATCCGAACGTGGATGTGGGCACGGCGGCGGTCATCCTGCCCTGGAACGATCCGCTGCGGGTGGCGGAAAAGGTCTCCATGCTTGACCATTTCTGCGACGGGCGCCTGCGTTTTGGTATCGGCCGCGGCTTGGCCCGGCGGGAGTTTAACATCTTCCGCACCAGCATGGACGAGAGCCGCACCCGCTTCGACGAGGCGGCGGCGATGATTATCGAAGCGCTGGAGACCGGTGTCATCGAGGGCGACGGTCCCCATTATCCGCAACCACGGGCCGAGATCCGTCCCCGCCCGCGCTTCCCGATCCGCGACCGACTCTATGCGGTGGCGAGCAGCGAGGACTCGGTCGTCTCCGCCGCCAAGATCGGTGCGCGCATGGTCATGTTCTCCGATCGGCCATGGGAGAGCCGCCTGCCGGCAATCCAGCGGCACCGCGACCTCTTCCAGGAGTTGCACGGCCGCAAGGCGCCGCCGCCGCTGATGGCGGACTTCTGCGTCTGCACGCCCACGATGGACGGCGCGGAAGAAAAGGCGCGCGACTGGATGGGGAAGTTCGTGATGTCGAATTTCGAGCACTACGAGTTGCTCGGCGACCACTTCGCCACCGTTAAGGGCTATGACGCGTATGCCGCCAAGATCGCCACGGCGAAGGAAATCGGCATGGACGGCATCATCTCGGGCTTCATGTCTGCCAGCGTCTGGGGCACCCCGGACAATATCCTCCGCATGTTGGAAGAGCGCCGGAAAGTGGTCGGCGACTACGAGCTCGCCACGAGTTTCCGCTTCGGCGGCATCCCGTATGAGGATGCCGAAGCCGGCCTGAAGCTCTACCTCAAGGAGGTGCTGCCCGTGATCAAACAGTGGAAGATGGAGGACGAGCTCTCCGCCTCGCGCATCGCAGCGGAGTAGTTGTCCGGACTGTTTCCGTTGCTTCCGCCGGGGCCCGAGGCGCACCGGCGGAAGCAAGACGCCGCCCGCTCGTAGAGGCAGGCTCGGGGTCTACACTTCTGATTAAGAACGCCGGTCGGGTGAGTCTGCCTTGGCGGCCGCGATCTCCACTCGCAATTCCGCGATCTCACCCCTAAGCGCCCGGATCTCCTGGCCGATCGCGATGCGTTCCGCATGCGCCTCGGCTTCCACCGCCTCCGCTTCGACCTTGTGCGCGGATTGCATGGCATCCACGACGATAGCGACGAACAGGTTCAGCACCGCGAAGGTCGTGATCAGGATGAACGGTACGAAAAAAACCCAGGCGGCGGGAAACTCCTCCATCACCGGCCGCACGATCCCCATGGACCAACTTTCCAACGTCATGATCTGGAAGAGCGAATACATGCTCGCGCCAATGGTACCGAACCATTCTGGAAACGTCTGGCCGAACTGCTTGGTGGCCATTACCGCGCCCACGTAGAAAATCAGCAAGAGTAGCAGCGCGACCGTTCCCATGCCTGGAATGACTTGCAGCAGCGCCGTCACCACCGTGCGCATCTGTGGCACGATGGAGACCAGACGCAATACGCGCAGGATGCGGAGCGAACGCAGCACCGAGATTTCTCCCGCCGATGGCAGGAGCGACACGCCGACGATGAGGAAATCGAACCAGTTCCAACCACCCCGGAAAAAGGAAGGGCCGAACGCGACGATACGAATGCCGACCTCGATTGCGAACACGGTGATAATGATGCTGTCGATGGTCAGAAGCAGGCTTCCCCATTCCGCCATCACACTCTCTGAGGTCTCCAGGCCGAGGGTCAGTGCGTTCAGTAGGATTAACGCCGTAATCGTCCACTGAACGTGCTTCGCGCAGATGAAATCGGCAAGGCTGCGGCGCACGCCGCCTTCGGGATAGCCTGGAGGCATGAACGGACCCCGTGTTCCTGAATAACGATGGGAAAAGGCCACGGCGGTAAATAAGGGACAACGGCCGCAAGCGGAAGTCTGCTGCTGCTATAAGGCGCTCGGCCTACACGATGGGCCTCCGCCCTTCGCCTCCAGGCGGGGAAAAGACGCCTTAGGCGCCTTCCTCGCGGATGTCCTTGAACACTTCCCGGGCCTTCAGCATGGCACCCCGCACGAGCGGCAGGCCGATATAACCGGCGAGATGCAGAATGGCCTCGGTCAACTCGTCTTCAGTCCAGCCCTGACGCAGGGCAAACCGCAGGTGGATGGCCAATTCGTCTTCGCGCCCCATCACCGTGTCGGAGATCACACAAATCATGGTGCGCGTTTTAAGGTCGAGCCCGGGACGAGTCCAGAGTCCGCCGAACACGGCTTCCTGGGCGTAGTCGATGAACTTGCCCATGATCGGGTCATCGTAGTTGGCTGCGTTGGAGCGCTTTACGGCCGCTTCGCCATAAAGCGTCCGGCGCATCTCCACGCCCTTCTCTTTCCATTCCGAATTCGCCATTGGGCCCGCGTTCCTTCCCTTGGTGAGTAATTAATGATGCCATATTCCGGCGGAGCATTTTCCGCCCAGAAGCAGCTATCTGTCCATGCTGCGGAATCCGAAGCCGGATCGCGTTTGCATCGATTCTTCCATCACCTTCATCAAGTTGAGCGAGACCGGGCCGCCCCGTCCGCTGCCCGTTAAGTTTTTCGGCCGCTGCCAAGCTTTCGCCAACCCGACGACCTCCCCGCTGGTCAAGTCTATGACCGGGGCGCCGGAAAACCCGCCGACAACACGCGCAGACGCCACCAGGCGCCGGGTGCCTGTCGTCAATCCGTTCAGGTAGCCGTAACTGTAGAGTAGTTCGAAGCCAGGCGCGGGATAGCCAACGACGATGACCTCCGGCCCGACCCGCTCCTGAGCGATCGGCAAAACGCGGGCGGGAATCCAGGCTGGCACTCGCAGCCGCACTACGGCGAAATCCAATGTCTCGCTGTGGGCCACGACCGTGGCGATTTCCCGGAACCGACGTTTGATGCCATGGGCGTCCGTGTGGAGAAAGCGCAACTCGCACCGCAACTGCTGCCGGCAAGCCGGATTGGCGACCAAATTGTGCCATGCGGTCATGACCAGATCCCGCTGCCGGTAAAAAAAACCGGACCCGTGGCGAACCTGTTTCCGCTTCGCCCTCGGCGAATAGAAATGATTGTTTATGCGGATAGCGGCATCGGCAAAGCGCCGCAACCCGGCGTCACGGATCCCACTCAGGCTCTCAATCTGCGATTCGGCCAGCACCTCCTCCGCGAATTGCATGCGCAGCCCGACATAATGCTTGCTGGGCGTAAACCGCGCGAGGCGGGTGAAATTCACTGCTTCCCCGCCGCCCACCGCTTGTTTATGGACGTCCATGTGGAGAACTAGGCCCTGGGGCTCCATGCTCCAGGTGGTCGTCACCCGCATCGCGAAATTTTTCAACTTGGAACGCAAGGTTGAGCTGACGAAATCTTCGGGCGTCCGGATGGGATAGCCGAAATAGATCGAGGCAGCCTTGAGGACTTCTGGCTTACTCTCGTACCGCATGCTGCAAATTCGCGAGGCAAGATCGACACAGGCTTTGATATCCGTGTCGATCAGCAACCGGTTCGGTACGTAAACGCCGTCCTGTTCGTAAAAAACAAACTTGTCCTGAAACCAGCGCTGGCCGGCATCGGAAAGAACATTGACCGGCTGAAGCACGACATCCTCGACGGATACAGCCGATGCGGCGCAGGGAATCGCCGCAAGAACCGCCAGCAAGCCGTACAGCAGCCAAGGGCCCCGCACCGCTGCCCCTCCTCTTTCCTCAGTGCGCAACAGCGGGCTAGCGAAAGAACGCTGGCCCTAAAACCTCTGGCGGCGACCCGTGCCGCCCTTTCTTCCGAGAGCTCTCGGCCGACGCAAAGCAGCTAACCCGTTTTTTCCACCAGCACGCGCTCGATCTGATCGACCGGGTGGTTGGTCAGATCCTTGTCAACCTCCGCCAGGATCCGACTCTTGACCTCCTTGTGGAAGGAATCCCGCAATTCACCCAGCACGCGCGGCGGCGCGACGACAATCAGTTGTTCGAATTCGTTCCGGTGTGCAGCGCGATAAAGATGATCCGCCAGTTCGCCAGCGAACTTTTCTTCCTCCATGCGATGCCAGTCCGTATCGCCGACCGCGCTCCGCTGAACGTCCGGGCCTTTATTAAAGCGGCCGGGACGGTCCGCACCTTGCTCGTGGGTGGGCGGGTTCGGATGATTCAAAACCTCGATCGTCACCAGATTGGGATACTCGGTATCGCCTTCATTACGGAAAAAGAGCGCCTTCTCACCGTCGCCAACCAGGACCCAAGCATCGTGCGGAATTTGCAAAGACATTACCGTTATCACCTTTGACTGCGGCTGACTGCGGCCTGCCAACGAATTTATCGGCCGCGGGTTTCCGTCATCGCGGATTATACATCCTATAGAAGGGCGGATCATGCCGCCGGTTCAAGATGCAATCGCGATTTGGCCTACTTATCGATCTTCGCGGGGCCCCAACTGCACCCCGGCAGCCTTTTCGTACATCGTCACCGTGATGGAACTGTCTTTCTTGTTCAGGCCAAGGCCACGGGCCCACTGGAAGATCTGCCGCGTGGTGTTCGCCAGGAAAAGGGGCACGCCCAGGGCATTCGCGAAGTCGGTTTGAAGGGTCTGATCTTTCCAAGTTATGTCCACCGTCCCTCCCGGCTCGAAATTGCCGGTCAGGTACCGCGGCGCCCGCATCTCGAAGGCGACGGAATGACCTGTGGATTGACGGATCACATCGACCATCGCCTGCGGGTCGAGCCCGGCCTTGGCGCCCAGCACCATCGCCTCCGCCACGGCCACGGTACCGACCTGGATCAGCATGTTGTTGACCAGCTTCATCGCCAAGCCCTGGCCAATCTCGCCCATGTAAAATACCTGACGGGCGCAAGCGTCGAGCAATGGCTTGACCCGTTCCACCACCGCAGCGTCACCGCCGCAGATAATGGAGAGATCGCCTGACTCCGCCCGCTCCTGCCCGCCACTGACCGGCGCGTCGATCAGGTCGATGCCCCGTTCTTTCAATTCCGCGTGCCAGCGCTTCACCGCCAGCGGGTCGATGGTGGCCATCGACAGGATCACGTCGCCCGGTTGCGCCGCTGCCTGGAACCCATCAGCCCCCATGATGACGTCTTCTGATTGAGCCGTCGTCTCCACCATGCTAATCAAGGTAGAGGCCTGTCGCGCCACATCCGCCGGACTTGTGGCGGCGATGGCACCAAGGCCGGCAAAATGCTGAACGCGCTCGGGGCTGACGTCATAGACGACCAGGTTGGCGCCACCCTTCAGCAGGTTAGCGGCGATACCGCCGCCCATGACCCCAACGCCGACAATGCCAAGGGAATCTTTACGGTCGCTCATAGCTGGCCTCCGTTCACGTCAATCGTCACCCCCGTCACGAAATCTGCATCGGAAGATGCCAAGAAAGCGATTACCTTGGCCTGATCCGCCGCCACCGCCACCCGACCGAGCGGGAAGCGTGCCAATTCCTTTTCCTGGTCTTCCGCTGAGCGCGCCTCCCAGTGCGGAATCAGCCGCTCGGTCAGGGTCAGGCTCGGCGCAATCGCGTTGACGCAGATGTTGTGCGGCCCGAGCTCAAATGACAGCCGGCGGGTCATCGCGATAATGCCTCCCTTTGCCACTGCATACGGCGGGGAGCTTTCAAAGCTGGTCCCCCGCCCGGCGATTGACGCCAGATTGACGATCTTTCCAAGCTTATTCCGCTTCATGTGCGGCACGACGGCGTTCGTGAACACGAAGGTCGCGGTCAGGTTGAAATCCAGGATCTTCTGCCAGTCCGCAACGGTCATCTCATCGATGGCGGCGTTCGGCTTCTCGATAATCGTGGAACCGCCGACAGCATTGACCAGGATGTCGATCCGCCCGAATTCGTCTGCCACTTCCTGCACTGTCCGGCGGGCCTCCGGCTCGTCCATGGCGTTGATGCACTTCGGCACCAGCTTGCCCGGCTGGCCCTCCAACGCGGCGCTCAGCGAATCAAGCCGCTCTTGCCGGTTTTCGACAGCTACCACCGTAGCGCCCTCGCGCACCATGATTTCCGCCGTGGCCTTGCCGATGCCGGCCCCAGCGGCGGTGATCAGGGCAACTTTCTTCTCGAACCGCATGACATCAACCTCCCATTTGCTGGCGGAGAGCCGCCATCGCTTTCAGTGAGTTCTCGTGATCGCCGGCAAAGCGAATGCATACGTGGTTCGCACCGGCATCGACGTATCCCTTTACCCACTCTGCTGCCTCTTCCGCCGGCCCGCCGAAGCATGCCATCCGGCGACGCAGGACATGGCCCGGCACGCCATAATAGGCTTCCAGAAACCGGTCGATCCGGGCCAGCCCGCTCTCATGGCTGTCGTCCACGGCGACGGTGAGATAAACGGCAAAGGTCAGGTCGCTCTCCGCCCGGCCTTCTGTACGGGCGAACGCGAGCACCTCTGCCCATTCCTGGCCGACGACTTCCGCCTCCGGCCCGGTCGGGAACCAGCCGTCGAAGTACTTGGCCGCGCGTTTCAGCGCGTTCGGATGACTGCCACCGATCCAGACGGGTGGCCCCCCTTTCTGCGCCGGCGTCGGTCCGACCTGCTGGCCCCTGAGCTTCCAACGCCCGTCCCAGTCCACCTTATCGCCGGTCCAGAGCGCCCGGCAAAGCTGCAGGCCCTCAATCAGACGGCCGACGCGCCGGTCGAACGCGGCCGAGCCGAGGAGGTAGACCCCGCCCGCGG
>CAYYSC010000005.1:0-23149 GCA_964474065.1 uncultured Rhodospirillales bacterium
ACCATTGACCAAGGCGATTTCGACGAAGATCAGCGGCTCGTCCGGCATGCGCGGGTGGAAGAAGGCAAAGCATCGCCGGTCGGAGTCGAGCCGGTTCTTCAGGTCATCCCAACCCTTGATGGCATGCACGGCTTCGTAGGCAATCAGCTTCTCCAACAGGGCTGCGGGCGCTTCCCAGGTAATGCGCCGTAATTCGAGGAATCCGACATCGAACCAACTCATCAGCAGACGCCGCAGGTCTTCCTGCAGGTCGGCCAGATCCTGGTCTTCCTTGGCCCAGTCGATCAGCTCAGCCCGCAGATCGACCAAGAACTTGACTCCTTCGCTTAGGCCGTTGAATTGGGTCAGCAAACGCATTCGCGGTGGGCTGAGCGCATTGCGCAGGCGTGTTTCCGCCGCTTTGCGCGCTGACAACTCTTCGGCGTTCTGGACTTCCGCGATGGCCGCATCGACCTTGACGTGGTCTGTGTCGAACTTGGTCGCCATCAGTTGGAGGAAGCGGCGCCGGCCTTCGGCTTTAAGCCCCATGTACGCACGGCCAAGGTTGGCCGCCCGCGCCCGCGCCGTTACCTCACCGCCCCGCGCGTCCAGACAGTCCCGCATCTGCGCCACCAGAATATCTTGGTCTGACGGAGGTAAATCCGGCTTCAGATCGAGGCTGCGGACCCCCCGGCGCGTTGCGATCTCACGCAGGGCGCGCCGCACCTGATCCAGGGTCCGGTCGAAGAGGCTGGGGTGAACGGCTATATCGTTCATGGTGCGGACTCTTGCATGGCTGAAATGTGGTATTCCGCGCGAGCGGAATGGAATTAAAAGGGACGATGCCCGTATTCCAATGGCAGGATCAACGGGGCAGTTTGGCCATCAGGCGCCGGGATGGTCGGTTCAGGGCATTCTACCGCAAAATCAGCGAATTAAATCGATGAGTCATTAACATAACGCAAGGAGGAGCCGCCCGAAGGCGGCTCCCGATAACGATTGTAGAGGAAGCTCAGTCAAGGTAGCCGCGCTCGCCCCAGGACTTGTGCTTTTCCCGGAATTCGCTGTAGCTCTTCCAGACCTTGCCGAAGGTTTCGTCCTTCGCGGCCTCTTCTTCAGCCACCTCGTACCAAAGCTTCTCGAGCTTGGCCAAATCCCCGTCGCTCCAGCGATGGACAGTTACGCCGTGCTCATTCTCCATCCGGTACATGGCGTCACCCTGCCGGGCTTCACCATCCACATATTCTTGAGTGATGTTGGCGTCACAGACAATATCGACGACCTGCTTCTGGTAGTCAGAGAACTCGTTCCACACGTCCATGTTGAACATGATCTCGCCGAGGCTCGTCGGCTGGTGCCAGCCCGGCAGATAGTAATGCTTCGCGATCTGATAGAAGCCGAGCGTCTCGTCAATAGACGGCATGGAGAACTCGGTCGCGTCGATCGAGCCCAGTTCAAGAGCGGGATAGATATCGCCTCCCGCCAGTAACTGGGTCGAAACGCCGATCTTTTCCATGACGCGCGAGCCAAGACCGAAGAAGCGCATCTTGATACCCTTCAGGTCGTCGACGGACTCCACTGGCTCGCGGAACCAGCCGGACGCTTCTGGCGGAATGGCGTTACAGATACGGCCCTTGATGTTGTAGTTCGCCAGGATCTCATCATAGAGTTCGTGGCCGCCACCATAAAAGACCCAGGCAAGATATTCGCCGATCGGCGGGCCAAAGGGAACGGCGGTGAAGAAGGCCAAGGCGGGTTCCTGGCCGACCCCGTAGCCTGGCGTGCCGTATGCCATTTGCAGCGAACCGGACGACACCGGATCAAAATATTGGATTCCCGGTACCAATGCACCCGGCTCGAAGAATTGCACGCGCAGCGTTCCGTTGCTGAACGTGCCAAGATTTTCCGCGATACGCACGCCGGCCGGCCCGAGAATGTCCGTGTTCGAACTGAAGGCCGAATGCATTTTCAGCCGGAACCTTTTGTCTTCGGCTCCCGCACTGCCCGCGGCCAGCGCCAACGACGCGGCAACCACGCCTCCCAGAACAGACTTCATTAGCATGAGCTTTCCTCCATCTAAACTAGCCGATGCAACGGAGCTTGATTGCTCCTGTTGCTCAGCGCTGCGATGATGCCGTGCCTTTGAGCCCGCGGCAAGAGGGCGTAGAACCGCGATCTTCGAAGCGCTGGGTCTAGCTGGATGGAACCACAGGATAGCCCTGATCGTCGGTCTCCCGATCCAGGTAGTTCACGACCCGCTCGGGTGAGTGATGGATTCCGAGCAGGCGCATGGTTTTATCTCCCACCGTCTGGAAGCTGTGCGTTTGATCGGGTGGCAAGGCGATCATGTCGCCCGCCTTCAAATGCACTCTTTTCTCCGGCTGCTCGTGCATCCAGGCTTCGGCCTCGCCCTCCAGAATCAGAAGCATTTCCCAGTAGGGGTGCGAATGGGGCGGCGCGACATAGCCCGGCTCCGAGACTTGAATCCCCGTTCGCATTGGCGTGTCGCCGTCGGCGATCAGGGGCAGGTAGTGAGCCAAATCGCCAAATGATACACGGTCGGCGTCTTCAAACTTCGCAACCTTCATTACCTGCATGGCTATTTCCCCTTGATTGAGCAAATCCTGGTTTTTCGAAGCTTACCAGGGCTCGCGAACCAAGCGCAAAAACAAAGAGATCTCTTGGCAAGAAGATGACATTGCCTCCGGCCGGCCGCGACTCCGGGCTCGGTCGACGGCGGCCTCAGGGCATGGTTTGACGAGCGGGAGCAAGGAGCCTGCCCTATGGCCAAGCCGGACCCGCCGCGATCGTGGATCATTCCTGCCGTGCTCATGCTGGCCACGACGGTCAGCATGCTTGCCACCGACCTGATTGCGCCCTCCCTGCCGCGGATGAGGGAGGTGTTCGGCACGCCTGCGGAGTCGGTGCAGTTGATCATGACCCTCAACCTGGCCGGTTTTGCGGTCGGTCAACTGCTATACGGCCCGCTATCCGATCGGTTCGGGCGCCGTCCCGCCATGCTGTTCGGCCTCGCCGCATTTGCGGTCCTGTCGGCAGCCTGCGCGCTCGCCTGGTCAGTCGAGGCCCTGATCGCCCTGCGTGTTCTGAAAGGCATGGTGGCGGCGTGCGAAGTCGTCATCGGCTGGGCCGTGATCAAGGAAATCTACGGGGAAAAGGAAGGCGTCCGCATCGTCGCCATTTATTCGATGGTGATCGCTGCCGCGCCGGCGATGGGGCCTTTGATCGGCGGCCAGATGCTGGTTCATTTTGGCTGGGCTTCGAATTTCTGGCTGCTGGCAGGGCTTGGTTTGCTGGCATGGTTGGCCGTGTGGCGCTTCCTTGCCGAGACGTCAATTCCGGACCGTCGCGCCCTCCAGCCCAGCCGCCTGGTCGCGGAAGCAGGACGCGCACTGCGGGTGCCGGCTTTCTGGCTCTACACGCTGGGGCCCGCTGCGGCGTTGGGTGGTTTGTTCGCCTACATCACGGAAGGACCGTTCGTGCTGATCGATCAGCTTGGCGTGCCGCCGGAGGCCTTCGGTTACTACCATGCCGCCATTGTTGCGGTATTCTTTGTCACGAACCTGATCGTCAACCGGATCGGAACGCGGGTAGAGAGCAAGGTGTTGTTAAGGGTTGGCAGCGGTTTGGCGGTGTCGGGCGGTGCCCTTGGGGTAGCGCTTGCCACGCTGCAAGCGGTGACGCCCTGGAGCCTCTGCGTGGCGCTATCGCTATTCGTCTCCAGCATGGGGCTGATCTACGCGGTCGCCCCGTTGAAGGCGTTGGCGGCAACGCGGGCTGCCACCGGCATGGCCTCGTCCTGGCGCGGTTTTTTGGAGATGTCCGGGGCGATGGCAGGTTCGGCAGGCGTGCGGGCGCTTCACGACGGTACGCCCTGGCCGCTGGTGATCGTGCTGGCGGTGTGTGCGGTGCTGATCGTCGCTGGCGACCTCGGCGCGCGGACGGTTGAGCGCCGCGCCGCGGGCGTGGCCGCGGTCTAGGCCTCAGCCAGGGCGCCCATTCGCTTTGCCATGGCGGCAGCGTCTATGATGATTTCTTCGATAATCTCCGCCGCAGGCCTGATGCTGGCCTCATTTCTCAACATGCCGCAAATCTGGCCGACGACCGCCTGCCGGCTGCCTTCGTATTCATCGCCCTTCTTTCGGCCCTGCCGCACCGCCCGCTCGTAGGTCTTCAATTCTTCGGGCGGCAGGCCGCGCAGGCGAGCTTCCTCGTATGCCTTGACCTCTGGCGTGGCGAAGGCACGGGTGGTTTTTCCCGTTAGGCTGCGGGTGATCGCCGTGCCTTCCTCAGTGGTTTCCAGGATCATGTACTTGTACCAGTCGCCTGCGTCGCTCTCCGGCGTGCAGATCAGGCGGGTGCCGAGTTGGGCGCCGACCGCGCCTAGAGCCAGCGCCGCCAGGAAGCCCCGCGCGTCGCCGATGCCGCCTGCTGCGATCACCGGGACCTTTACCGCGTCAACGACCTGCGGCACCAAAGGCATGGTGGAGACGAGCCCGACATGCCCGCCTGCTTCCGTGCCGCTCGCGACGATGGCATCCGCCCCTTCCGCCTCCACACGCAAGGCATGGCGCACCGTCGGGACGACCGGGATTACCTTGATCCCTGCAGCGCGCATCGCGCCAACGGCGTCCGGTCCGGGATCGCCGAGGCCGGTAGTGACGACCGGTATTTTTTGATCGATGCAGATCTGCGCCCGTTTCTCCGTGAACGCACGGCCCACCGGCGTGATATTTACGCCGAACGGCTTGTCGCTCAGGGCCCGCGTCTCGCCGATCTGCCGGAGGAGATCGGCCTCCGTCTCGCCGAAGGTCGGCAGCACGCCAAGCCCGCCGGCCTCACTGACCGCGGCAACTAGGCGCGGCTTGCCCGCTCCCTGCATCGCGCCCATCAGTATGGGATAGCGGATGTCCAGCATGTCGCAGATGACGGTATGGAACATGGGCGCGGTGTTCCTGCGGCGGCGGAGGCGGTTAGTTTCCCGGACAATGCTACCGGATGCAAGGCTTTGCAGGAAACCGCGGTCCCTCACATGTCGGAGGCTGCCCGGCGCAGACGGCCTTTCATGCGCTTCAACGGCATCGGCCCGACCTGGACAGGCCGAGGCTCCCGGCTGGCTTCACCCGTGCCCGCGTGCCACCAACGCAGCCCATTTGGCGTTTCGAGACGCGCCGGCGCATTCACGTGAAGGTCACGCTCGGCATTGTGCACGCACATTGACAGCGGGCCATGCTCGGTCGCCACCATGAACACGCACGACTCGCACCGGTCCGTTTCCAGCCGGTCTGCCGCCATGAAGTTATGAACCAGTACTCCCATGCGATTGATGCGGCCGCGGCCGGACCACAATCCGCGGCGCAACTTCCAGGCAAGTTTCAGCGCCTCGCCCGCGGCGCGGATTGTCAACCGCGGACGGTGGAGGGCAAGGCGCCGCAATGTTCTTCCTTTATCCAGGTAGGGTTCATGGTTCTGCTCGTGATCTTCCAGTCCGGCGAGCAGATCCTGGAAAGTGCGCCGGTCGCCGAACGCCGACGCGACCTCCTCACCGGCGGCACCGGCGGTGAGGATCGAGGCATAACGGTTGCACCCGTAATGGCCGATGGCGGCCGTCTCAAAATCCAAGGGGAGCCCCATCCCGGCCGACAGGGCATCCATTACCGATTCTTGGGTCACGCTTTCGGGCCGCTCTCGCAGGACGCCTCGACCAGTATCGGCTTGCAATTGGAACGAAATCACGGTGATGTCCCGTGAGTGCACCCGGAAAAAACGCGCAAGATCCGGCAGTTCTCGGAAATTGCCCTCGAAGACGGTGGTATTGAACATGATCCGCAGCCCTAGTCCGCGAGCCCGCGACAGATACTCCTTGCGGACCGCATTGAGGGCGGTTTCTTTCGGATAGCCTTTACGCTCCTGGGTCGTGTCCACATGAAAAGCCACGTCGTCCAGACCCGCAGCGGCCAGGTACTTCAGTAAATTCCGGGTGGCCTTGATGCCGTTCGTCATCAGGCAGGATCGCATGCCGCGGGCGCGAATGTGCCGGCAAAGAGCGGACAGATCGGCTGCCTTGCGCAGGGTCGGGTCGCCCCCGGTGATCTGGATGGACGTGGCGGGTCCATAATGGCGGCTGATCTGGTCGATCCGCCTTAAGAGAATCGGCAGCGGCACGTCATGGGCCATCTCTGCCGTGTCGGAGAGATAGCATAGCGAGCAATCCAGGTTGCAACGCTGGGTTACCTCGAGAGCGACGCAGCCGATCGGATAAAACCTTCCCGCCGTCTGTTCCGGGCCGAACTGGCCCGAGCGCTTGAGGGCGTCCCTCAGCGGGGCGCGGCGATCAGTGTTCGCAGACCACGGTGCCTTGGGCGCTGTCAGCCCTGACGCCTGGGTCAACCCTGACTCCTGGCATGGGCCATCTCGGCGGTAATTCCTTTCCCGTGCACAACAGCTCCCCGTGCACGACAGTGCATGGCCAAGACCATCTCGGATGGCAGAATGGAGACCGTTCTGGGCGGATTCCAGGGCGCCTCACGGCAACGTGTTGGTTCGGGCAAGCGGTCGCAGAAGGGAGCAAGTGGGTTCACGCTGAAGCCTTTGCCCTTCAGAAGAGCCTAACCCCTGCTTTTTCAAGCCTGCAACGGGAGAGCGACCCCATGACCGGTATCCGTTACGAGACCGATGGCGCCGTTGCCATTATCACCATCGACCGTCCGCAGGCGCGAAATTCGCTGGATCTTGCCGCGACTGCAGCGCTCGGCGAGGCTGCCGAGTGCCTTGGGCGGGACAGCAGCATCCGGGCAGCAATCATCACGGGCGCGCACGGCACTTTCTGTGCGGGCGCTGACCTCAACGAAATGGCTGGCAAGGGAACCGTCTACGAGGCCTGGGCAGGATCGCATGGCCCTTTGGCTAACCGTCCGGCCAAGCCGCTGATCGCCGCGGTGGAAGGTCACGCCGTCGCGGGCGGCCTCGGTGTCGCCCTATGGGCGGACATGAGGGTCGCCGCGGAGAGCGCCGTCTTCGGCGTGTTCTGCCGTCGGTTTGGCGTGCCCATGAGTGATGGTACGCCAACGCGGTTACCGCGGGTAGTGGGGGAGGGCAGAGCGCTCGACATGCTGTTGACGGGCCGCCCGGTTGGCGCCGGGGAAGCGCTCCGGATCGGCCTCGCCGATCGGATCGTGCCGGTCGGCAAGACGCTCGAAACGGCGCTTGAATTGGCTCGTCAGATTGCCGCCTTCCCGCCACTGGCCGTTGCCGCAGACCGCACAGCCGCCATCGCGGCGTTCGACTATTCGGAGCCTGTTGCCCTGGTGAACGAGGCCGAAGGATCTGCCCAGGCCAAGGCAAAGGAAGCGCGGGTCGGGGCCAGCGCCTTCTCTCAAGGCGCCGGACGGCACGGGCAACCGCGATAGCCAGAAAAGCTTGCTAACGGGTCTCCGCTAACGATGGCTGCGAGGCCTTTGCGGCCTCATCATCGAGGGCTGCGCGAACGGCGCCGGTAGCTGCGGCCTCCCGGCGTGTATGGTGTGCGAGGGGAATCTCGCCGTCCTGGCCAGGGTGAATATCATCGGCGATCCGTACGGTAACTTCCCGATGGGCGAACTTGATGCCTTCCTGCTCGAACAACTCCCGCAGCCGTGCGAAGACCTTGTTGCGCAAGGTCCACTGGTCGCCAGGGCGTGTCATGAACTTGACCCGTACGATCATGGCGGAGTCCTCCATTTGGATGACCCCCTGCGACTTCAGCGGTTGCAGGAATTTGGGTCCCAGTTCCGGATCGGCCAGCATTTCCTGGCCCAATTTTTTCACCAGCTTCCGCAGCCGCTCGACATCCGTGTCATAGGTGACGCGCAAGGGCAGCTTCATCATCACCCAGTCGCGCGAGAAATTGGTCAGGTACTTGATTTCGCCGAACGGAATCGTGTGCAGCGGGCCATTGTGATGGCGGAGTTTCATGGACCGGATCGAGATGCTTTCAACGGTTCCCTTTACATCGCGCAGATCGATATACTCGCCCTTGCGGAACGCGTCGTCGATCAGGAAGAATAGACCGGACAGCACGTCCCGCACCAGAGTCTGCGCCCCGAATCCGATGGCGAGGCCCAGGACACCGGCACCCGCTAGCAGCGGCGTGATGTTGATGCCCAGTTGGCCCAGAATGGCCAAGCCTGCCAGCAATACGATAAAGAACCGGGCGGTGCCCCGGATCAATGGCATCAGCGTACCCAACCGGGTGCCGCCCATGCCGCCCTCTCCCTCATTCTCCTGTTCTTCCTCGCCGCCTTGCGCAATCCGGTCGATTGCGATCTGCCGGTCGGCGACGATGTTCATCATCTCCCAGAGGCCGTAAGCGATGATGGCGATGACAATCACTTGGATGAGGGCGCCCGCGAACTGGGCGCCGACCCCTTGGGATGCCAGATCCTGAAGGTTCAACCCCCACATACTGGCCAGACCGACAATGACCAGGATCAAAACAGGGATCCGCGCAACCCGGACCAATCCAGCCTGGGTCATCCGATGCGCCGCTTGCCTCCCAAGATCGTCGTCCGGATCAGTCGGCCATGCTGCCGTGACAACCGCCGGCAGGACCAACTCAAGGAGAGGAAGCGCAAGGATGGCCACCAGGGTCGCATCGAGCGCATTCAGGTTGATCGGGGTGTTGGTTGCCGCCAGTAGCTGCACCACGAGAAAATTGGCGACGACGAGGCCGATGGCGATCCGCGGCCACGCGTGCGAGAATCTCCGCCAGCCGGCGCTACTCTCGCCCTCTCCCAGCAAGATGCCGGTGATTGCATCCCGCGCCTGCCAAAGTGTCAGCGCCATCAACCCGTAAAAGACAAGCGCGACCCAGAAGCCGAAGCGGATTTCCACCGGCATACCGAAGACCCCAAACCAGATATAAAGGCCAGGCCCAACAGCGGACCAGGCGAAGATCAGGGTAATCCGGTTCGTCAGAAACCTGGCGGCTTCGTCACTAACGGAGCATAGACGCAATTGGGGACGTCCGGGCGCCAGAATGAAATTGGCGACGAGCGCCGCAAACCACGTCACGCCGATGGCTTGGATAATGAACTTCCCGGTCATGAAATCTGCCGGTACGTCGCTGTTCATCACCCGATTAATAAGAAAGGCGCCAATCAGGAAGGCGATTAACCTGGCGGTTTCCAGGCCGAACCGGAATACGAGGATCTTGATGCGTTCACCGAGGCCTTCAGGAGCGGTTCCCGCGATCCGTGCTTCCCAGCGACGGACGAGGCGATGAACAACAGTAGCCAACGCGAAACCCCCGGCCACCGCCGCAAGGATCCCGAGGAAGAACTGCCAGAGCGATGCCTCGCCACGTCGCTCGTCAAACACCTCCGCCGTTTCACTGATGGCTGCCGGAAGTTCGGGTACCGAAGTTACAGCTTGAAGCCAGTACGTTCCGAGATCGGCACCCCAATCTTCCGCGACGTCGAGCGCGCTGCGTTGAGTTTCTCCGGCCAGCGCCGCCGCTCGTTCGGCCGCCTGCTCGTCGAGTTCCCGAAGCAGGAGTTCCCGGACCTGCGCGTCGTCGAGACCGGAAAGGACGTCGCGGATCGCCTCACGGCTGAGATTTTCCGGCAAGGAAGAGGGCTGCCCCGCAACGGATTCTTGATCGGTCCCGGCAGGGTAACTGGCTTGGGCTAACGCTGGTTCCGCGCCGAGAACACAGGCCGAAAAGAGAAGCGCGACGAGCGCATGCAGTACGGAATGATAAAAGTTCACTTTCGGCCCCCCTCTGCAGCACCTTGGCGAAACAATACGCACCCAATCGTGAAACTTTGCCGTACGCGCGTCATTGCTGCAAGCATAGGCGCTGGCTGCAAGCATAGGCGCTAGAAGGTGTGGGCAGTGATCGACTGATAAAGGTCAGGGAAGTGCCGGAGATGATTCAGTCCAGCGCGTCAAACATTGTAGACGGCTTCGACGTTATGCTGGTCGGTCACCGATTTGCCAGGGTACGGTCGCGATTGCGGCGGCCGATGCGGGCGAAGCTTGCCTGCGCGCCATTGCCGAAGGCATGGCAAGCGGCTTCGCGCCGCGCCTAGACTTGTCCAGGGATATTTTCCCTACCGGGGCCGATCCCCGGTGATCTGCACCCGGTGCATCTTGCGCCAGTGGCCCTTGTAGTCGTGCATGGCGATGTGGAGCAGGCAGCGATTGTCCCAGACGGCGACCGAGCCGGGCTCCCAGCGGAAGCGGCAGGTCAGTTCGGGCCGCGTCGCATGCGCCTCCAGGAAGTCGAGCCAGGGCTGGCTCTCTGCTGGGGTCATCCCCTCGAAATGCTGGGTGTAGGAGCGGTTCACGAACAGGCCCTTCCGCCCCGTCTCCGGGTGGGTGCGCACCACCGGGTGCAGGGCCTCCGTCGGGCGCCATTCGTCGTCGTCCCGCGTGACCGATGTGCGGCCGCCGATCCGGCTCTTCGCCTGCGGCCCCGCCACGCGCACGTCGTTGTGCAGCGCCTTCATCCCGTCCAGCGCCGCCTTCATCCCTTCCGAGAGCGTCTCGTAGGCCAGGTACTGGTTCGCGAACAGCGTGTCCCCGCCCGCCGGCGGCACCTGCACCGCGTAGAGCACCGCGCCCGCCGGCGGCTCCGGCATGCAAGTGGTGTCCGCGTGCCAGTCCTCCCCGACAATGCGCTGGTCGTCCGGCGCGGTGTAGATGCGCACGATGTCCGGCTGGTCGTCCTGCGGCACGAAGTTCGGGTGGCGGAACAGCGGCCCGAAGCGGCGGCCGAATGCCTTCAGCGCCTCGTCGTCCAGCATCTGGCAGCGGAAGAAGATCACCAGATGCTCATGCCAGGCGCGCCTGATCTCGGCAAACGCCTCGTCCGAGAGGGCAGTCAGGTCGACGCCGTGGATCTCCGCGCCGCAGGCCCCGGCGATGGGCCGGACGTCGATGTGGCGGTAATCCTGGCGCGGCAGGGTGGCGGTTTCCATGGGCTGGCTCCCGTCTTCGGTTGGCTCTTGTTCCGTGTTCGCTATAGTGGGCCGTAAACGCAACGGGAGTGCAAGATGGCCGACGCCGCCCAGTCCAATGCCGTCCCATCCGCCGCCGGTTCAGCCGCCGAGCCGAACTGGCGGGAGGACGTCTATCAAGCCCTGAAGGAGTTGGACATCCGCCAGGTCCACTACGTCCCCGACGCCGGGCATGCCCACGTGATCGAGCGCTGCCTCGCCGACCCGGAAATCGAGGCCGGCATGCTGGCCAACGAGTTCGAGGGCATTGGCGCCTGCTGCGGCGCCTGGCTCGGCGGCCAGCGCGCGGCGATGCTGATGCAGTCCTCCGGCATCGGCAACACGATCAACGCCCTGGGCCTGGTCACGTCCGGCCGCTTCCCCTTCTTTACCGTCATCACCATGCGTGGCGAGTGGGGCGAGTTCAATCCGTGGCAGCTTCATGGCGGCCAGAGTGCCGAGAAGATCCTGGAGGCCTCCGGCGTTGTCACCATGCGCGCCAACTACGCCCACGAAGTGGCGGAGATGGTGCTGGCCGGTGCGCGGCTCGCCTTCGCGAGCTACTGCCCGGTGGCGGTGCTGATTGGCCAGCGGGTCATCGGCGCCAAAGTGTTCAAGTAAAGCGAGGGCTGCGCAAACCATGGCTGAAAATCTTCTCTCTCGCCGCCCCTCGATCCAGCGTCTGCTGCAGGGGCGGACCGACAAGCTGCTGGTCGTCGCCGGTCTCGGCTCCGCCATCTGGGACGTGGAGAGCGCCGGTGAGAACCCGCTGAACTACTACCTGCTGGGGGCCATGGGCAGCGTCGTGCCGACGGCGCTGGGCCTGGCGCTCGCCCAGCCGGAGCGGCGTGTGCTGGCGCTGACTGGCGATGCGGAGCTGATGATGGGCCTCTACACTCTGCCTACCGTCGCGGTGCGGCGGCCGCGGAACCTGGTCGTCGCCTGCATCGACAACGAACGCTTCGGCGAGACCGGCTCCCAGCCGGCCCATACGGCGCAGGGCGTGGATCTCGCCGGGATGGCCCGGGCCAGCGGCTTCCCGCTGGTGCGCGAGGTCTACAATGAGGACGGCATCGACGCGCTGCGCACCGCCCTCTACACGGCCGAAGGGCCGCTGTTCGCGGTGATCAAGGTATCGGGCGAGATGCCGCCCGTCGTCATGCCGATCCGCGACGGCGCGACCGGCAAGGCCCGCTTCCGCGAGGCGCTGCTGGGCGAGCGGGGGCTGAAAGAGTAGGGGTGGCCCCGGCTGCCGAGGATCAGTCCACGGCGGCCTCCCGCCATGCCTTCGGGTCGAAGGCGACGTGCGGCCCGAAATAGTGCACTTGGCGCTGCACGTCGGTAAGTCCACTCCTGGTGAGAGTCAGCGCCGGGCTGTCGAGCCAGACGGCGTCCGGCTGCTGGCTGACCCACCAGTCTGCGGTTTGCAGCGTGCTTTGCCGCTGGACAACATCCCAGATGTAGTAGTGATGCGGGACCACTGCCTTCGGCTGCAGGCGGGCGATCACGCTCTCGACCGCGGCATAGCCCATAACGTGCTGGGAGCCGTCCACCGGCACCAGCACCACGTCGATCTCGCCCAGCGCCTGCCAGACATTCTCCGTCGGGTCCGGCCGGTTATCGCCCCAATGCAGGAAACGCAGGCCGCCCGTCTCGACCAGGATCAGGCAGTGGTCCCAGGACCGCGGATTGTTCGGCGGCGTGATGTCAACGCCGTCGAATTCCCGGATGATTGCCTTGAAGTCATAGATGGCGGCGCTCGAATCCGTGTTGTGCTTGTCCGCAATCCCCGTGATCGTCACGTCGCCGAACCGGTAGGTACCGATGAGGCGGTCCAGGTTCACGTGGGCGTCGAGCCGATGCAGCGCGTCGTGGTCGAAATGGGCGTGAGTGGAGACGCCGATATCGACGGCGGTCAGCGGAAAGTCGCTGAAGTACCAGTCCCACTTGCGCGAAGGATGGTTGCGCCAGGGATCGATCATCACGCTGATGCCAGCAGGCGAGGTGATCCGGAAGGCGCTGGAGCCGAAGAAGGCCAACTCGACCGGCCCTTCGCGGGGCTGAACGCCTGCCTCCTGCAGCTCGATCATGCGGTTGTGGTTGGTACGCCAGCGCCAGCTGTTCAGACCGGAATCCAGGTTCGGCATGGCGCATTCCTCCAAATTGCGGGATGGGCGGGTCAGAAGCTGCGGTCGAAGGTGGCCCGGTCCGGCGCAGTGTCGGGAGCGAATCGGCCCGGGCGGTACATCGCGAGAGCGTCTGCCGCCCGTCCCTGCACGATTTCCTCGACGGCGAAGCGGCCGACGATCGGAGCGAGGGTCACGCCGGAATGCATGACAGCGACATACAACCCGTCCAGGCCCGGTGCGAAGCCAAGCATTGGGAAGCCGTCCGGCGGCAGGGGACGGTAGCCTAGCACGGTCCGGTCCACTTCCAGCTTGTCGGCCCCGCGGACATGGCGGGCGATGGCGGCCAGTTCCTGCCGCACGACCCGCTCGACGGCGGCCCAGGGAGCGGGCTCGTTCTCCGGGAAGTTGGCAACGCTGATGAACCGGCCTTCGGCGTTCTGCTTCATCTCGAACGCCTCGTTTACGACCACCCCATTCACCAGCCGCGGGCACGGCTTGCAGTAAAAGGCCACGCCGGGCGTGGAGGTCATCGGAATGTCCGCCCCAGCCAGGGCGGCGAGGGCCCGAGTCTCCGTCCCGGCCGCGAGCACCACGCAATCTGCCGCGAGCCGCTCACCCGGAATTTCCACTGCTGCGACCCGGCCTTTCTGCTGGTCGATGCCGATCACCGGCGTTTCATGGCGAATGTCCGCGCCTGCCTCGCGCGCGGCGGCGAGCAAAGTCTGCGTTGCTTCAACGGGCAGAAGGGCTCCCTCGGCCGGCATGTGCGCTGCGCAGGGCGGCGGGTCGATCAGGCCCGGCTCCAGTTCGGCAACCCGGTTCCGCTCGATCAGGCTGATGGGGTAGCCCCAGGCCTGCCGATTGGCAACGAAGCGTTCGGTTTCCTCCGCCGTTGGCCGCCAGGAAATGCACCCGGTCCACTCGATCTTCAAGGCCCCCGCCAGCGCTTGGTCGAGGTCGCGCCAGGTCTGCAGCGAGTCCTGGCGGAGTCGCACATAGGGCTCGGACTTGCCGGAAGACCCGTTCAGCCAGGCGAACGAGGCGGCAGTGGTGCCGCTCACCGGCGGGCGTTGGTCCAGCAGCGTCACCTTGGCCCCGGCCCTGGCAAGATGGTAGGCAATCGAGGCGCCGATAACGCCGCCCCCGATGACTGCGATGTTCTGCATGTCGAAGCCCTGGAATTGTCATCTGGTTAGCATGAAATTTCGAGATGAGAGCATGCGGGGTCGGCGTTGGAGAAGCAACATTCCTTGGCGCGGGAAGAGCTTGCCTCTCAAGATAAAGGGCGCGTCCATGGGGAGGCGGACTGGGTTGGACCGCCTGGGCCAGGAAGTTCCCTTGCCAGGGCAGTTTACAGCATCGAGGCTGCTTCTCTTGCGAGTAATACCAAAAGGACGGAGGGTGACAGCAGATGCAGCGGGTACTTCTCACCGGGGCTGCCGGATCAATCGGCATGTTTTTACGGCGCGAACTGGCGGGCGTCTATCCGGAGCTCATCCTGGCGGATATCCGCCCGATTGCCGACTTGCAGACTGGGGAAACCTTCCGCCTGTTGGACATCACCGACCTCTCGGCCTGCGAGGAGGTGTGCGAGGGCGTTGACGGTGTCCTCCACTTCGCAGGACAAGCAGGCGAATCCGGATGGGAGGAAATCCGCGCGAAAAATATCGACGGTACCTACAACATCTTCGAGGCTGCGCGGCGGCAGCGCGTAAAACGGCTGTGTTTCGCCACCACCAACCACACGGTGGGGTTCTACCGCCGCGACCAGCGGGTGGGAATCGACCACAAGGTCCTGCCCGACTCCCGCTACGGCGTCTCCAAGGCCTTCGGCGAGGCTCTGGGAGCAATGTATGCGATGAAATATGGCCTTGGCGTGCTCATGATGCGCATCGGCAATGTTGCCGAAAAGCCGGCCGACCGGCGCCGCCTTTCGATCTGGATCAGTCCCCGCGATATGGCACAGCTCTGCCGGATCGGTCTGGAGCATCCGGAGATCGGCTACGAGATCGTTTACGGCGTGTCGGACAACGACCGGAGCTTCTACGACAATGCGAACGCCTACCGCCTCGGCTACAAGCCGAAGGATTGTTCGGAAGACTATGCCCCCGAGGTGCTTGCGGCGGAGCCGGAGCGCGCCCCGGATGATCCCGGCGAGATCTTCCAGGGCGGAACCTTCGTCAACGAAGCTTAGACCACCACCGTCATCCGCGGCTCGGCAGGCGGGCAATGCCGGTACCGAAGGAGGTGGTTTCGCCGCGCTGATTGTGGGCGACGAGGGCGCATTCGATCAGCTTTTCGCCGCCGTCCTCGTATTTCCGGGCCACACGCCCGGAGATCCGGGTCAGGTCGCCTACCACATTGAAGCGCCGGACTTCGGCATAGAGCTTCTTGACGAAACCGTGATCGCCGACAAAGTCGGTGATGGCCTGGGACAGCCAGGCGATCCGTTCCGGCCCGTAATCATAGGCGCCCGGCGCGCCGATATGCTTCGCCAACGCCTCTTCCCAGTGCACCCGCTCCGGCACGTCCGGTACTCCCTGCAAGTTGGGGATGCCGAGAGCCGGGTGCGCCTCGAACATGTCGAACGCCATTTTGTGGGCGCGGATGTAGAGCCCGCCCCAGCCCTGGTCCCAGGCAATCATGCCGGTGACGGTGAGCGGGCCTTTCTGCAGGACGGGCATGTCCTGGCCTTCGGTCACGTCCTCCCAGTAGAGGGGAGTGGACCCGCGTGGCTTGTAGGAGCGGTAAGCCTCGGCAATCGCCTCGATTTCCTGAACCGAATAGGCTTCCTGTGGTTGGATCTCGGCGTATTTCTTTTCGGACCGCGCCGTGTGCCGCTCGGTGCGGAAGCACCAGCTGTCGGCGTCTGCCACGAGGTCGCCTTTCTGGTTGAGGAATTCGACCAGGTAGGTCTGCTTCAACGCACGGCGCGAAAACTGAGAATCTTTAAGTTCGATGTCTTTGAGCTGTGCGCGCGCCGTGATGCTGTCGCCGCGGCGAATCCAGTCATGCCAGCGGAACTCGGTTCCTGCGAACAGCGCGTGCACGCCCGGCAGGCCACCGACGTAGCCGCTGATGATGCGGTCGAATGCATAAAGCATCGCCGGCGGCGCCACGATCGAGCCGGCCGGCGAGGCGGTTGCATATTCCTCGTCTAAATAGAGCGGGTTCGGGTCGCCCATGCCCCACGCGAAGTGCCGGATTGTATCTTTGGTCGCTTCCTCCACGTGTGGCTGCGGTGGCCGCTCGATCACTACACCAAGGCGCGCGCGCAGGCGCTCCAGCCCGTCATCCGTAATTTCGCCGGTATTGGCGGGAGTACTCATCCGAACGTCTCCAAAGGTTTGGTGCTGGATCTTTTTTCAATCTTTCAGGGGGCCGGCGAGGCCGAACTGCTTGCCATCGCGCTCGATCACCTGGACATTGCCCTGGGTTCCCGGGCGGCCTTTGATCGCCGCTTCGCTGAACCCGTAGCCGGCTTCTGCCGGGATTTTCATGATCCGGCCGCCTTCGATGGGCGTTACCTCGGGCAGCACGGTCACGACCTTGTCGGCATCGATTGCGGCCATTGCGTTTTCCACGTCCTTGCCCATTCGGTCCAGCTTTTCGATATTGACGCGGGTTGGGAAAATAACAGTGTACTCGCCCCGGTCAGCGGCGGCACAGGCCTCACCCGGCGTGATCCAGACGCTGTCGACGTTCTCGCCGCCATCATGCCGGGCAAGCTGCCGCTCCGGGGCCCGCGCGGCGAAGAAATGCGTGTCGAAGCGCTTTGGCATTCCGGCGGGTGTGATCCAGTGGGCGAAATGGGCCAGCCGGTTCAGGCAACAGATCAGGTCTTCGGCATCCAAAAACTGGCCGAAGTCCAGCTCGTTTGCTTCCAGCTTGTCGCGATAGGGGGCCAGTGCATCGCATTCTTCCGCTTCCAGCACGTGGTCGGTATCCGGCCGGCGGCAGAGGAGCAGCCCGGTTTCCTCGAACGCTTCGCGCACGGAGGCAACGCGGAAGGACAATTCTTCGTCGTTCAGGCCTTCCGCACCATCGCAGCGGGCGCGGACGGTGGCGCTGGAGTCGCCAGGGTCGACGCTACCACCCGGAAACACCAGGGCCCCGGTGGCGAAATCGATCTGGTGATGGCGTTTCACCATGAAAACTTCCATGCCCTTCGGGCCATCGCGCAGCATGAGCACGGTGGCGGCGGGGCGGGGGGTGACCGGTTGGTCGCTCACGCGGGTAATCCCTTTGACGCGCAGGAGCCAAGAAAGGCCAGTTTCCCCTATTCTGCCGATCAGGTCCAGACTGAGGCGTCAGGCTGCCGCTTTTGTCACCACCAGGCGGCGGCAAAGAAATCTAGCCTTGATGCAGTCAGCTCCCAATCCCAAGTGCTCCTTAGCGGACAAAAACAATGTATTACTTAAGAATAGGTAATGCATTGTCCGCAGTGCCTTTCGCACGTCGATTGGCAACACTGGCACTGTGCAACCACAGAATGGAAGGAATGCAATATGCGTGTCAGCGAAATTATGCATAAAGGATGCCAGTATCTGGCTTCTTCCGACAAAGTGGCTCAGGCGGCCCAGATCATGGCCAATCATGACTTGGGTGTGGTTCCAATCGCGGAAAATGAAAAGCTGGTTGGCATGGTAACCGACCGCGACATCGTCGTTCGGGGGATTGCCCAGGGCCGCGACCTGAATTCGGCAACCGTCGGCGACTTGATGACGGATGAAGTATACTATTGCTACGATGATCAGGAATGCCAGGAGGTCGCTCACAATATGAGCGAGATGCAGATCCGGCGGATGCCGGTCGTCAACCGGGAAAAGGAACTCGTTGGTATCGTCTCGCTTGGCGATCTTGCGACGCGCGGCCCGCAGGCGGCCGCCACGGACGCCCTGCAAGGTGTTTCCGAACCTGGCTGAAGATAAGCTTTGGGGGCCTGCGGGCATTGCACCGGCAAGCCCGGGCAATAGCTGTAGGTGATTATGTGTATAGCCGCGGCGTCAATCCAGCGCCGCGGCTAGCACTTCGGCCGCGTGTAGGGCCCGGCGTCCGCTGCCGTCTTTAATTTGATGCCGGCAAGAGGTGCCGTCTGCGACCACTAGCGTGTTTTTATCCGCTTCCCGCACCGCCGGCAGAAGTGACAATTCCGCCATCGCTTGGCTGGCGTCCCAGTGCTTTGCATCGTAGCCGAAGCTGCCGGCCATGCCGCAGCAGCTTGAATCGACGAGGGATGTTTCCAGCCCGGGAATCAAGCCCAGTACTTCTTGCACGGAGTTCACCGCGCCAAAGCTCTTTTGGTGGCAGTGGCCGTGTAGCAACGCGTGCGACTGCGGCAGCGGTTTCAGGTCCAATTTTAGGCGCCCCGTCTTGTGCTCCGTCGCCACAAATTCCTCCAACAGAAAAGCTTTTGCTGAAAGGGCCTCGGTATCGGCACCGGGAAGCAGGGCGTGGAATTCGTCCCGGAGGGTCAGGAGGCAGGCCGGCTCCAGACCGACGACCGGCACGCCCGCTTCGACATAGGGCTTCAGCGCCTCTACCGTCCGGCGAGCCTCCGCCCGGGCTTCGTCCACCATGCCGACCGAGAGATAGGTGCGGCCGCAGCACAGCGGCCGTCCTTCGGCCACCACGGTATGCGCTCGGTAGTGGGCAGTGCGCAGCACTTTCAGCGCGGCGCGCAGGATTTCGGGCTCGAAAACGCTGTTGAAGGTGTCCGCGAACAGCACGACGTCCTTGCCGTCCTGGCCGGGCAGGGCGCCCACTGCCTCCCGCTGCCGGAATGGCGCGTGCGACCAGTAGGGGAGGGAACGCTCCCGGTGGAAGCCCAACAGGCGTTCTCCCAACAAGCGTGTGCCGGGGAGGGCGCCGTAGAGGTTTAGGAACGGCGCCACCCGCGAGGCCAGCCGGGCATAGCGCGGCAGGTGCGCAATCAGCCGGTCCTTGAGCGTCCAGCCATGGCGACGGTGGTAATGGTACAGCACCTCCACCTTCATCTTCGCCATGTCGACACCGGTCGGGCATTCCCGACGGCACCCCTTGCAGCCGACACAGAGGTCCAGGGTTTCGCGCATCTCCTCTGATGTGATGGCGTCGGGGCCGAGCTGACCGGAGAGCGCCAGGCGGAGCGTGTTGGCCCGGCCCCGTGTGACGTGTTGCTCGTCCTGGGTGACACGGAACGACGGGCACATCACGTCCGGCGCCATTTTGCGGCAGGTGCCGTTGTTGTTGCACATTTCCGCCGCGCCGAGGAAACCGCCCCATTCGCTCCAATCCAGCGCCGTCTGCAGCGGTTCCTCGTGGTAGCCCGGCTTGTAGCGGAACAGATCGCGGTCATCCATGGCCGGTGGCCGCACGACGGTGCCTGGATTGAACAGGCCTTCCGGGTCGAACGTGTCCTTCACCCGCTCGTAGGCGCCGGCGAGTTGCGGACCCAGCATCTTCTCGGTGAACTCGGCGCGGACGAAGCCGTCGCCGTGTTCGCCGGAATGGGAGCCCCCGTATTCCGCCACCAGATCGAACGCTCCCTCGGCAATGGCGCGCATCTGTTTGGCGCCGGCTTCCTCCTTCAGGTTGATGACCGGGCGCACGTGCAGCAAGCCGACGCTGGCGTGCGCGTACCAAGTGCCGGAGGTTCCGTGCTTCTCGAACAGGTCAGTCAGCCGGGAAGTGAAGTCGGGCAGATGCTCCAGCGGAACGGCGCAGTCTTCGATAAAACTGATCGGCTTGCCGGCCGATTTCATCGACATGACGATATTCAGCCCCGCTTCCCGCACGCTCCAGACGCGGCGCTGCCAACTCGGATCGGCGACATGGACGACCGCGTTTTCGTGGCCAAGCCTCGCCATCGTTGCGTCCAACGCTTCCAGCTTCGCCGCCAGGTCGCTCACATCGTCGCCGGAGAATTCCACGAGCAGCAGGCAGTCGGGATTTCCGCGCACAACCTCGTTCATGGTGGCGGCAAACTGGGACATCTCGCGGCTGAGGCTTAGGATGGTGTTGTCTACCAGCTCCACCGCGTCCGGTCCCAGCGTCACCAGTTCCTTCGTTGCCTCCATCGCCTTGCGGAAGCTCGGGAAGTGGCAGACACCCAGCACCTTGTTCGATGGCACCGGCGCCAAGTCGAGTTCCAGCCCCGTGAAGAAGGCGAGCGTTCCCTCGGAGCCAACCAGCAGGTCCGCCATATTGTGCCCCCCGGGATCGATCCGGTGCAGGTTGTAGCCAGCGACGTGGCGAAGAACGTTCGGAATGCGCGCCTTCAATTCCTCGCTGTTGGTAACCGCCAGTTCGCGCATTTTCTGCACCAGTTCGACATAACCCGGCGACCCTTCGCCGCTGTCGAGATTGCCCGGTACCCAGCCGAAATGATGCGCCGAGCCGTCCGCCAGCAACGCATCGATGCTGTGGACATTGTCGACGGTCAGACCGTAGCGGATCGAGCGCGCGCCTGATGAGTTGTTTGCTGCCATGCCGCCGATGGTGGCGCGGCTGGCAGTCGAGGGATCGATGGGAAAGAACAGCTTGTGCTGGGCGAGTTGCCTGTTCAATTCGCCCAGCACCATGCCGGGCCGCACGCGCACCCGCCGGTTTTCCGCGTCCAGCGAGATCATCTCGTTGAACCAGCGGGAACAGTCCACCACGATGGATTCGCCCACCGTTTGCCCGCACTGGGAGGTGCCGGCCCCGCGCGGCACCACCGTCACGCCTTCTTCCCGCGCGAGCGTCAGCACGGCCTGGATGTCTGTAACCGACCGGGGCCGCACCACGCCAACCGGCTCGACCTGGTAAATCGAGGCGTCCGTGGCATAGCGCCCGCGGTCGAATGCGCCGAACATTACGTCGCCCTCGATCTCCCGCCGGAGCCGGTTGGCGAGGCGTCCGTCGCCGACGCGTCGGCCAGTCTGAAGTTCGCTGGCGGGGGTGAGCGATTCTGACAAAGCGCGGCCTCCAGAGGCTATTTGTTACTGTCCGCTTTCCGCCAGGGCAGCCGGCCTTCGATTTCGACCTGAAGCGAAAAGCTGAGGAAGGTCCGGATCAATACGATCAATCCCAAGACGTAGAGATTATCAAGCGTCGGTTTAACGGCTACCGTCCCGACCAAGTCGGCCGCGAGCAGGAACTCCAGACCCAGCAGGATGGCCCGCGCGAGTGTTGACCGGAACGTATGGTAATGATCACCCCATTCGCGGCTGCGGCCGATGCGAAGCAGGAACACAGTGGTGGCCAGCATGACGCCGAGCACGATGACGGCCACGCCGGCGACTTCTGCCCCAAGGGCGACATAGTGCAGGGCGGATTCGAACCAGTTTGGCGAAAGAACCCGCAAGCCACCCTCGTTTGTGTCAGACACCACGCGTCTCCTTCGGATTCGGAATCAGGCTTCTCTCGCGCTCGGAATTACCCGCATATCGGGGACATTCTTCGCGTGCACAATACCGGCAGGATCAGCGGCGGAGGCCGGCTTGGCCCAATCGGGCGGCACCGGCGCCTCCGCGTGCCCTTGCCGGCGGCGAGCGCCATTCCGAGCGCCCCGCCGTCCGTCCAGGCCCCAGAAAAGACACATGAGGCCGAAGGTGATCGGCAGGGTGCTGAATTCCATCCTGCCGAAATGCTCCCAGGCTCTGACTATCCTGGTGATCTGATCGAACCATTAGTCTGGCATGCCAGCGAGCCGCAGGTCATGCACAAGCCGTTCGATACCTACTAGGTTGGCCGGAAGATATCGCTCCGCCAGGTTGGCAAGCCGGGCATCGGGCGCAAGTTGCAAGACCCGGCCGACTGTCGCCCGCGCCTCTTCCGTTCGCCCCAGCGCGATCAGACAGAGTGCCAGGCTGGTGAGGCCGGGCGTGAAGCCGGGGTTCGCCTGGACGGCCTGGTGCGCGTGCTGCAGCGCAGCCTCCGCATCGCTCCGCGCCAGTTTGACGGCCGAAAGAATGGTCTCCTGAACATGCCGCAACGGGTCGAAGGGGTTCAGCGCAAGCGACCGGATGAAGTGGTTCTCGGCCGCCTCCCCGTCCCCGGTCATGGCGCCGACCAAAGCGGAAACCATATGGGCGGTCGAGGAACTGGGATTGTGCACCAGTGCCCGCTCCAACATCGCGCGGGCGATGCCGTGCCGGCCGTCAAGAGCCGACAGCGCCATCGCCGCAAAAGCAAGCGATGCCGAATCGTCGGTCCTGGACGACGCCACCGCTTCGGCATGGGCCAGAGCGGCCGCCCGATCCTCCGGCGCCCGACCGCCCCAGAGATAGCGCTGCTGCCGGCAATAGGCCGCGACGCCGTGGGCCTCAGCATAGTTCGGCTCCAATACTATCGCGGCATCGAGCAGCGCCAAACCGGCCTCCCTCGCCGACGGGGTGTAGACGTACGACTGCTCCAGTGCGCGGAGATAGAGGTCGTATGCGTCCAAACTTTCGGGCCGCTTGCGCTTGGCCCGATCTATTTCAGCCTCTCGTACTGATGGCTCAATGGCGGCGACCAGGGCCGCGGTGATCGAATCCTGCAGTTCAAACACGTCGTCCAGCGTGCCGGTAAACCGGTCCGCCCATAGCTGCGCCCCGCTGTCCGCATCGCTGAGTTGCGCGATGATACGAATGCTGTTGCCGGCTTTGCGCACACTGCCCTGGATGACGTAGCGGACACCCAGATCCTGCCCCACCGAGCGGATGTCGGGCGACGAACCCTTGTAAGCAAACGAGGAGTTCCGTGCGATCAAAGTCAACCTGCGGATGCGGGCCAGTCCAGCGATGATTTCCGCCGCCATCGCGTCGGCGAAATAGTCCTGTTCCGGATCGCCGCTAAGGTTGACAAAAGGTAGGACCGCTAACGAGGCTCGTCGCGACTGGGCCAGATCCGTGCGCGCCGGCTGAGCCGGCGAGATTGCGGGAATTCCAGCCCAATGCCAAACGCGGAGTGGTCGGGCGATATTCTTGACCGTCACCTCGCCAAGGTCTGCGAATGGAAGGTTGATCCGGTCGCGGACCTGCTCGTGGACCGCCGCGGCGATACAGATGCCCCCCGGCGCCGCCTCGCCTTCCAGCCGCG
>CAYYSC010000006.1:0-22849 GCA_964474065.1 uncultured Rhodospirillales bacterium
CGGCGTGCAGTACGACGTGGACGTGCTGATCTACGCGACCGGCTTCGAATGGATGGGCACCGGCTCCTTCAACATGATCCGCGGCCGCAACGGCGAGACCCTGCGGCAGAAGTGGGAGAAGGCCGGCACCAGGACCTTCCTCGGCATGCATTCGGCCGGCTTCCCGAACCTGCTGATCATGAACGGCCCGCAGGGCGGTGGCGGCCAGTTCAACTTCACCCGCGTTTCCGAGATGCACGCGCACTACGTGACCTGGGCGCTGCAGACGGTGAAGGAGAAAGGTGCCCGCACCATCGACGTGACCCGCGAGGCGGAGGAGGAATACGCCGAGCACTGCGCCCAGATGGACCTGCTGTCGGCACCGCTCCGCGATTGCTTCAGCTACTACAACGGCGACGGCAACGCGAAGCCGGGCAGCCTCGCCTATTACGGCGGCGGCCAGCGCTGGCACGAACGGCGCATGGCCGCGCAGGAATCGCTGGAGCCTTACATCTTCGACGATGAGCCGGAACGCGTGGCGGCGGAGTGAGCCGCCCGCCCCGGCGGCTGAACATTGGCGCCGGCTCTCCACATCGCTACAATCGTGTCAACTTGATTGTCACGGATTAGGGAAAAGCCACTCATGGCCTTTCAGCATATCGAAGTGAGACCCGTCGCCGGCGCGCTCGGCGCGGAGGTTTTTGGCGCCGATCTCTCTAAGCCTCTCTCCAATGCCCAGGCGGACGAGATACATCAGGCCTTCCTCGATAATCTGGTGCTGTTCTTTCGGGACCAGCAACTCGACCCCGAGCGTCTGGTGCAGGTTGCCTCCATGTTCGGCGTGCCGAACGACTATCCGTTCGCTAAGGGCATGGAGGGCCATCCGAAAATTACCCCTCTCGTCAAGAATCCGGAGGACCGGGCGAATTTCGGCGGTGGCGGCTTCCACGCTGATACCACCTATCTGGAGAAGGTGCCGGTAGCGACCATGCTTTATGGCGTGGAGGTGCCGCCTGCGGGTGGCGACACGCTGTTCGCCAACATGTACCTCGCCTATGAGACCCTTTCGGATGGCATGAAAGCGATGCTGGAGCCGCTGTTCGGCATCTCCAGCGCCGGCGCCGGGCGGCTCGGCGGGCGCAAGCAGGTGATGAACGCCAAGTCCAAGGGGGTGCAGCTTCAGAACATGGACAAACTGTCGATGGAAGCGGAGCACCCAGTCGTGCGTGTGCACGAGCAGACGGGGCGCAAGGCCCTATTCGTCAACTACATCCACACGCTGAAGTTTAAGGGCTGGACGGAAGCAGAGAGCGAGCCGGTCCTGCAATACCTCTTCAACCATCTGAAGCGGCCGGAGTTTACCGCCCGTCTGAAATGGGAGGCGGGGACGCTCGCCGTGTGGGACAACCTGGCTAGCCAGCACTATGCCATCAACGACTATGATGGGCACCGCCGCGTGATGTGGCGCGTTACCCTCGAAGCCGCCTAAAACCAGAACCACCGGCAGGAAACAGGCCCATGACCAATATCGACAATCCCCGAATCCTCGTTGTCGGCGCGGGGGCGGTCGGCGCCTATGTCGGCGGAAACCTTGCCAGGCAGGGCCTGGAAGTGCTGTTTTTCGATGCTTGGCCTGACCACGTCGAAACGATGCGCCGGGACGGGCTGAAGCTCGAAGGCACAACAGCGGACGAATGCTTCACTGTGCCGGTTCAGGCGTTGCACCTGACGGAATTGCAGGGCCTGAAGCGGGAGCGGCCGATCGACATCGCCTTTATCTGCGTGAAGTCCTATGACACCGCCTGGGCAACCATGCTGGTGAAGGACTACTTGGCGCCGACCGGCTGCGTCGTCTCCCTGCAGAACTGCATGAACGAGGAGACGATTGCCAGCGTTGTCGGCTGGGGCAAGACGCTCGGCTGCATCGCGGCGAAGATCGTGGTGGAATTGGTCGGTCCCGGCCACGTTATCCGCCGCATCGCCAAAGGCGGGGCGGAGCACACCGTTTTCCGGGCGGGCGAAATCAACGGCGTGGTCACGCCTCGGCTGGAGCGGATGGTCGAATGGCTCAGCCAAATCGACAGCGCAAAAGCGACCGCAAATCTTTGGGGCGAGCGCTGGTCGAAGCTGATAGCGAACGCCATGGGCAACGGTGTTTCCGCTTCGACCGGCATGAGCATCAAGGAATACATGGTGGAACCGGTAGCCCGCCATCTTTCCATCCGGATCGCGGGCGAGGCGGTTCGCGTGGGCCAGGCGCTAGGATATTCGCTGGAGGAAACGAACGGTTTCCCGCCTGACGTCTGGGTGAAGGCGGCAGAGGAGCTGGACAGCGGCGCGAACGATGCGCCGAACCTGGCTGCGGTCGAGGCGAAGCTGCTCGCGAATGCGGAGAAGGCGAAGGAGGGCGCGCGTCCAAGCATGGGCCAGGACATGCTGAAAGGCCGCCGGACGGAAATCGAGTTCATCAACGGTCTTGTGGCCGCCAAGGGGCAGGAGATCGGCATTCCGACGCCTGCAAACGCCAAGCTGGTGGAGGCTGTGCAACTGGTCGAGCAAGGACGCGCCCCGGCCGGCATCGAACGGTTGATGTAAGAACGAAGCAAGGAGCGCTCCCACCATGGCAACGAACCAACTGCAAGCCAATGGCGAGCGTTTCTGGGACACCATCGAAGCCTCCGCCAAGATCGGTCCGGGCGTCGCGGGCGGTCTGCGGCGGCTCGCCCTAAGCGATTCAGACAAGGAAGTCCGGGATCTATTTCGCCGTTGTTGCGAGGAGGCCGGCTGTACGGTTAGCGTCGACCAAATGGGCTCCATGTTCGCGCGCCGGGAAGGGCGGGAGGACTTGCCGCCGGTGCTGGTGGGTAGCCATCTCGATACCCAGATCGCCGGTGGTCGCTACGATGGCATCATCGGCGTCCTCGCCGGCTTGGAAATCGTCCGCACCCTGAACGATCTTGGCATCACGACCCGCCGCCCGATCGAGGTCGTGAACTGGACGAACGAGGAAGGGGCCCGCTTCCAGCCGCCGATGGTTGCGGCGGGTGTGTTTGCCGGGGTTTACAGTCTGGAATGGGGCCTGAACCGCCCGACACGTGATCCGGGGCCGGGTGAAGGCAAGACGCTTGGCGAGGAACTGCGGCGCATCGGCTACGCGGGCGGCGTTCCTCCTGGCGGGCGCGACGTCGACAGCTATTTCGAGCTGCATATCGAACAGGGCCCTGAATTGGAGCGCACCGGTACCTCGGTGGGCATCGTTACCGGCGGATACGCGGTTCGCGCCATGCTGGTCCGGGTCAAGGGAGAAACCTCTCATACGGGGCCGACGCCCATGGAAAAGCGCAAGAATGCGCTGGTTGGCGCGGCCCGGATGATCACGGCGGCGGACGATCTGGGATGGGACTATGCCGGCAGCGACGGCAAGGTGACAGCGGCTCGCCTGACTGTGTCTCCGAATTTGGCTGGCATCCTCTCCGATCATGCGGAGTTGAGCCTGGATCTCCGCCATTCGGACCCGGCTGTCGCGGACGAAATGCTGGCGGAGCTGGAAAAGCGTCTCGCCGAGGCGGCACGGCGGGCCCAGGTCGATTACGAGATTGTGGAGCGCTGGACTTTCGGCGATGAGCGTTTCGATCCGGACTGTGTCGCCCGCCTGCGCGAAGCGGCGGAAGCCCTGGGGGTCAGTCATCGGGACATGTTGAGTCAGGCAGGACACGATGCCTACCATATGGCGGCGAGGCACCCGGTTGCCATGCTGTTCTCCCCGTGCGGCGGCGGGATCACCCATAACGAGGCGGAGAATACGGTCCTTGAGGACCAGCTTCCCGCGGTGAACGTGCTTCTCAACGCGGTCGTTGCGCGGGCGGAACGTTAGGCGCGCCTTTCCCGTTCTTCACGTTTGGGATTTACGGCGGGCAGGGGTGCGCTTGTTTCAACGCGTTGATCAGTCCGGAGAGCGCAGCCGCATCCGCTTCGCCGGGATTGGCCGTTGCCCAGTCAACGAAGGTATTGCGGATCTCCTCCCGAGTCAGTTCTCCCTCCGGGCAGATTGAGAGCTCCAGGTCAAAACGGTCGTCCAGCATGAGCTGTGCATAGAACTGGCCGACTCCCTCGATCCAGCCGTAACAGAAACCGATCGCCTGCTTGCCGCCTGTAGTAGATTGGTCGGGCGTGCACAGCACCTGCATCGAGCCGACCGTTTCCGCCTTAAAGGAGCCGGGTGTATCTTGTGCCTGGGCGGTTCCCGCAGCGAGCAGCACCGCCAACCCCATGCAGCCATACCTCATGATGCCTTTTCCGTTCTCTGAAGGGCCGGGGGGTTACCAAACAGCCGAGACGGGCGCCTACGCTGCTGCCGGAAGCGACCGGACGCCATCGCCGCCGGCGAACAGCATCTCGTCGATCAGCCCGAGGAACAGGCCATGTTCCACGACCCCGGGAATGAACGCGAGTTCAGCCGCCAGCGTTTCCGGATCGTCAATCCGCCCGAAGGGGCAATCCAAGATCAGATTGTTTTCGTCCGAGCGGAACGGCTTGCCATCCGCCGTGCGCCGCAGAACCGGCGAGCAGCCCAGGTCGGCAATCCGCCGTTGAACCAGCGAGACGGCGAAGGGGATAACTTCCACCGGCAAGGGAAAAGCGCCAAGCGTCTGCACGCGTTTTGAGGCATCGGCGATACAGACCACTTGGTCAGCGGCGGATGCCACGATTTTCTCGCGTAGCAGCGCGCCTCCGCCGCCCTTGATGGCCCGGCAAGAGCCGTCCACCTCGTCAACTCCATCAACGCAAAGGTCGATCCGGCTGACTTGTTCCAGACCCAGGATCTCGACCCCGCATTCTCGAGCCAGGGCAGCCGTCGCCTCGCTGGTGGGCACGCCGCGGACGCACAGCCCATCGCGGATCCGCTCGCCCAGAAGGGTAACGAACCAAGCCGCGGTGGAACCGGTGCCAAGGCCGAGCGTCATGCCATCCCGAACGCGCCGTACGGCTTCCGTCGCGGCGGCGCGTTTCTGGAGATCCTGATCGGTCAACGTAGTCACAAATCTATCCTGTCAGGCAAGTGAAGGATCAGTCGCCGGCCAACGCCTTGCAGGCGTCGACATTCCCCTGTTCGCAGAGTTCCGCCAGCTTGCTCAGCGCATCCCCGCGCATTTCCTCTGCGCTGGGCGCAGACGGTTCCTTCCCGACTTCCGGTTCCGGCGGCGGAGGCAATTCCCCCGTGGAACCGCAAGCGGCCGCCATGATCGCTAGCACGGCGGACAAGAGAACCCGGACGATCATGCGGCCTCCATCGGGCATTGTAGGTCAACGACCGTCTATAATTGTATTCAATGCGCCGATCAAGCAAGCGCCCTCTCCCGGGCCGTCGGCAGTCTTCGTTGCATCAAACAGGGGGTAGAAGGATATCATTTTTCTGGACGATTCTCAGCCTGCTCGGGCTGGGTCATGCTCCCGTGGGCAGTTCAGCCATCGCCCATGACGCAGCAGGACTGCCTTTCTTCGGGAACGGGCGGCGCTTTAAGCCCCTTTTTTTATGCGCTCGGGTTTTATGCGCTCGGGGGCTTGGCGCTTGAATGCTCCGGGGGATGCCGGGGGAATGCCGGCGTCTCTTGGCTTTTATCGGCGCAGCTTAATTGGCTCGAAAGCCTATCAGGGCTTTCTCCTCCACTGAGGCAAGAAGTCTGGACATCGAGAACGGCCGCATGCAAAATATCGGTCGACTGTGCAGCAGTAGCTCGCAGACAACAAAAAAGTTAAAGCAATCGCCATTCCTTATAGGCGTTTGAATTCAAGTAAAAATTGAGTAAGGAGGAAACGATGAGAAAAACACTGTCGATAGCCTGTGTTGCCGCTTTGATGAGCGGGCCAGCGGCCACTGTCTTGGCACAGGATTATCAAAACGTCGAGGTTCCTTCGACAATTAACGTAATTGTCGCCTACAATGCAGGTGGAGGTACCGACATTCTTGTTCGCACCGCCGTGCCGTATTTCGAAGCGGCGATCAAGGAATTGAGCGGCAGTAGTGTCCAGATGATTGTCAAGAACATGCCTGGCGCCGGCGGGGAGGTCGGTTGGTCGGCCTTAGCACGAGCGCCTGAGGATGGAAGCACTATTGGCGTCATCAACCTGCCCGCGATCGCTATCGTTGAGGCGGCACGCGAGCCGACATATGCGCCGTGGGTGGAAACGTTCGCGCCCATTGGGGTCAACGTCATCGATCCCAATGTTGTTCGGATTAACGACGCCCGATTCAGCAGCCTCGGAGAGGCAATCGAGACGGCGAAAAACGAGCCTGGATCTGTTACGGTCGGTGCCGACGGGCCGTTGTCTGACGATCATCTTGCTGTCTATGCGATCGAGGAAGCGACCGGCGCAAAGTTCACCTTCATTCCGTACTCAGGTGGCGCTCCGGCAAACCGCGCCTTCCTCTCTCAAGAGGTTGAGATGGCGATGGGCAACGTCACAGACCTGCTCCAGACGGAGGATGCTACCGTGGAGGCGGCGATCCTGGCCAAAGAACGCTACGAACTCATCCCGGACGTGCCGACTTTTAAGGAACTGACAGGCCAGGAGGTTCGCACCGGCGGATCGACGCGCGGTTGGGCAACAGTGGCCGGTATTCCAGAAGATTTGCTTGGGCTCTATCGCGAGGCATTTGCAATGGCCTCCAATGATCCGAAGTACCAGGCGGAGGCCAAAACGCGGAAGCTAACACTCGTTACGCCGAAGGTCGGCGATGAGTTCGGGCAAATCATGAATGAAACCCAGGACTCTGTGCAGAACCTGCTCAAGTACTTCAAGCAGGGCGGATACCTCGATTAGCGGAGTCTCATCCTAGAGCCAGGTCGGTGAGCGTTATTGCCGCCGACCGGTTCCGCCAGGGCCGCAATCGGAGAAACGTCATGCTAAGCAGACTTGGGCGAGATGGCATCGCCGCCATCGTTTTGCTCATCCTGGGCGTGCTCGGCTGGGTCGAAGTGAGCGGGTATCCCCCCAGGGCCGCGATCTGGCCGAAATGGATGCTCGGGGGACTGATCGTTCTCAGTCTCATCTTGCTTTTCCAGAGCATCATCGCACAGCGAAAGAAGAGACAGTGAGCCAAGCTGATACCCGCGTGCTGGTCACGATTGGGGCGCTGGTGGTCTATGGACTCGCGATGCCCTTCCTGGGTTTTTTCGTTACCAGCGCTGCCTTTTTGATCCTTCATATGCTGTTTCTTGGGGTTCGCGGGCCGCTCTGGCTTTTCGCTCCCATTGTTGGGCTGCTGGGTACTGCTTGGCTTTTGTTCGAGAATTTCCTCGGCGTGCCATTGCCTCACGGAATGCTTTACTGATGGGGACTTCCTTTACAATGCGTACGCTGGCCTTCCCACCTGTAGTCTTCCGCGGGGCTGAGTAGCACGATGATCGAGAATCTGCTCGCCTCGGCCGTGTTGGCCTACGATCCTCTGAACCTGCTGTTGATCTTTGTGGGAGCCCTTCTCGGCACTCTCTTTGGAGGGACGCCTGGCATCTCGGCAACTCTCAGCATCGCGCTGTTGGTACCGGTTACGTTCGGCATGACACCGGTTAATGGGCTCTCCTTCCTTGGCGGCGCCTATTGCGGTGCCATTTACGGCGGCTCCATCTCTGCGATCCTGATCAACGTGCCCGGTACGCCGGCTGCCGTCGCCACCATGATGGATGGCTATGAACTGACGAAGAAAGGTCAGGCTGGTGTAGCGTTGGGCGGCGCGATAACGGCTTCGCTCTTTGGCGGACTCATTGGCACCTTCGTGCTGCTGGTTGCGGCGCCCCTTGTCGCGGCAGCGGCGCTCAATATCCGTTCGGCGGAGTTCTTTTGGATTGTTGTCTTCGCCATGAGCACGGTGGGTGCCATCGGCGGTGGCTCGGTCACGAAGGGGCTCATTGCTGCTTTCATTGGCCTGATCCTTGGTGCCGTGGGGACTCATCCTTTCACCGGCTCGCTTCGCTTCACCTTCGGAGTGCCGGGGCTTTACGAAGGCTTTCCGGTCATCGTCGGAATTGTGGGTCTCTTCTCGATAAGCCAAGTGCTTTACCTGTGCCATGGGAAGGGCATGGATAAGCAGATCGACATCCCGAATATCGGTTCGCTTTGGCCGGGGTGGACGCGAATTTTGAAGGCGAAAGTGACCTATATCCGCTCGGCAATTCTCGGAACATTTGTCGGTGTGCTGCCGGGCGCCGGCGCAGATATCGCGTCCTTCATCGGCAGGAACGAAGCGCACCGTTTCTCCAAGAATCCTTCAGAATACGGCAAAGGTTCGTATGAAGCCGTTGTCGGCTCGGAAGCCGCCAACAATGCCGTGGTAGGCGGCAGCTTGGTGCCGATGCTGACGCTTGGCATCCCGGGCAATGCGGTAAGCGCGGCCTTGATCGGCGGCCTGCTGATCCACGGACTATTGCCTGGCCCCCGGCTATTCACCGAGCAGGCCGGCATCATTTACCCGTTTATCTTGAGCCTGTTCGCAGCGAACATTTTCTTCGCCATCGCCGCCTTCGCCGGCCTGAAATATCTCGCGAAGGTTGTCCTGATACCCCAGGGGGTGCTCGCCTCGGTCGTTGCGATACTGTCGGTGCTGGGCGCCCTGTCCTATCGGAACATGGTGGCCGATCTCTGGATCATGTTGTTTCTTGGCGTTGTGGGCTACGTGCTGCGGCGCACCGGCTTTCCACTGGCGCCGATCATTCTGGGCATCATTCTGGGTCCGCTCGCCGAGAGCAACCTGGAACGGGTCATGACGATTGCGAATGCGCGCGGCATGTTGCTCATGGAGTATTTCACAAGCAACACGCTGACCGTGGTACTGATGGTCATGTCTGTCGCGGCACTCATTTACTCCGTGGTGAGAGAAATCCGGCACCAGCGCTCCGGAAAAGCGCTGACGCCACTCGACGAGTGAGCGAGACGCTACACGAACGATCTAGCGGATCGGCCGATGGTTGCGATTGCCTCGACTCAAAGGGGGGCACGCCATGGTCAGCCTGAATTCGTCGGTCTGCCGCATTACCAAGAGGACCTCTCGGACGCTGCCACTCGGGTCGAGGATATGGTTGGAGTTCTTGCGGTCGAGTCCGTTGGTCTGTTTCTGGATACTGCCGCGCTCATGCATTCAGCAGGCATTTTGCGTTCAGCGGGCATTATGCGGTACGCGAGGCAGCCATTGGTTTCTGGGTACCATCAATACCCGTTGACTTTTTTGAAAAACTTCCCATTTCCCAGCCTACGCAGGCCACACAAGATGGCTGCAGTGCAACAAGCAGTGGCGCCGCTTTGCCGGGCCACTGTGTCCCCGTGCCAGCGTTCGCTTGGCTAGACGCATGATGGAGGTGCGCAAGTGTCACGGGTCTCAGTATTCAGCAGTCCGCTGCTGTTAGGTTTCGAGCATATCGAGCGCATGGCAGACAGCGTGTCGAAAGCCTCGACCGATGGGTACCCTCCCTACAACATTGAGCAGTTCGGTCACGACCAACTCAGGATTACGCTCGCTGTTGCCGGCTTCGCCGAGGATGACCTCGATGTGGTGGTGGAAGGCAACGAACTGATTGTCCGCGGCCGCCAGGGAGACGAATCAAAAGAGCGCGTGTATTTGCACCGCGGCATCGCCGCCCGGCAATTTCAGCGCCGCTTTCTCGTCGCGGAAGGAATCGAGGTGCACAGTGCTGCTCTGCACCTTGGCTTGCTGCAGATTGATCTTGTGCGGCCTGAACCGGTCGTCCAAACCCGAACCATCAAGATCAAAACCGGGACGCCAGCGCGACCCTCAGACTACGCTGTTACTGTTGAAGGGAGTTCGTAACCCATGACTATCGCAGACATTCACAAGACCGATGACGTCGATTTGCGCGCCATTGGCATCGATGAACTGGCCTATCTGCGCCACGGTGAAATGGACGGGACGCATGGCTACGTCATTTGTGCTGCAGACGGCAGCGTGATTGGCTTCGCACCAAGCCGCGAGCAGGCGATCGCCGCCATCATGCAGAACGATATGGAGCTGGCCCGCATTCACTAAGGCCTGCAAACGCAAACCGTACGCCTATTCAAACCGGTCAAACGATTCCAAGAGTTCGCTTTATCCGACGCTCTGCTCGTTTGACCGGCCATTCCTTTCTTTAGTCCAAGCCCCGGTTCGAACCGGGGAATGGCGTTCAGGCTGCGGTGGCTCGCTGCGGCGGTTGAGCCGCCAACGTGTCCCGCAGCGCAGACTTGTCCGCACAGGCGCGCAGCGCGTCGCGCTGTTCCGGGTCCCGCAATGCCCGCGACAAGCGCGCGAGCACCCGCAGGTGTTCCGCACCGCCGGTATCCGGCGCCAGTAGCGCCACGACCAAGTCCACCGGGCGGTCGTCATGGGCATCGAAATCCACTGGCTCGGCTAGACGGGCGACACAGCCGACCAGCGTATTGAGCCCCGGAACCTTAGCATGCGGGATCGCCGCACCACCGCCAACGGCAGTGGAGCCCAGCCGTTCCCGCTCGTGCAGGATGTCGAATACCGTCTTTTCGTCCAGGTTGTGATTGTCCGCCAGGATGGCAGCGATCTTGCGCAGCACTTGGCGTTTAGATCGCGCTTCTACGTCATCCAAGGCATCAGCCGGGTCAAAGATCTCGTCAAGTTTCATTCACTGTCGCTCATTCAACTGAACAGATTTCGATGGAGCCGATAGGCCCGTAGAGCAAGGATACCGGTTGAGCGTCCTGCAGATTTACCGGAGCGGTCACCTAAGCCCCTCTTCCAATATTTGCAAGGGGCCTGTTCGCTGTTTTCCACAATCCCACAGAAGCCCCTACTCAGTTGTGCATATTCTGGCAACCGCGGAACCGAGTTTTATCCCCTCACCCGGGTGACTCCCGCCGCCATGGCATCGAGCTTCGGCAACACCTCCTCCGCGCTTTCCGAGGCCAAGGAGACCACGATCCGCTCCATGCCGGCTTCCCGATAGGCAGGCCATGCATCGGGATCGTGCTCCGCCCCGAACGGCGTAATGGGCACGGAACGTCCGACTTCCTGCTCCATGGCCCTCCACTCATCCAGCCTGTCCAATAGCCGGTAGTCTGGCCGGACGGCGTGGGGTAGCCAGCCGTCGCCGTATTGCAGCGCCCTTTTCCCTCCGCCCGGCAGGCCACCGCCCACCCAGATCGGCGGGTGCGGCTTCTGCACCGGTTTCGGCCAGGTCATCATCGGATCGAAATTGACGTACTGGCCGTGATACTCGGCCTTCGACTTCGTCCAAACCTCCTTCATCGCCTCAATCCGCTCCCGCATGACGCTGATCCGCTTTTTGAACGGCGTCCCATGATTTTCCATCTCGTCCTGGTTCCAACCGATGCCGACTCCGAACAGGAAACGCCCGTTCGAGAGTTGGTCGACGGTTGCCACGGACTTTGCCGTCTGAATCGCGTCGCGCTGAGGCACCAAGCAGATCCCAGTCGCAACCTTCAGATTCATGGTAACCGCCGCAGCCGCTGCGGCGACAGGAAACGGATCCATGACGTCGTAGTATTTTTTTGGCAGGTCGCCGCCCTGCGGGAAGGGTGATTTGCGGCTGACCGGAATATGACTGTGCTCGGGCAGCCATAGGCTTTCGAAGCCGCGCTCCTCAAGGGCTTTCGCCAGCGCCGTCGGCGCAATCGAGTAGTCGGTGATAAACATGGCGACGCCGACATGCATGGGCTCGTCTCCTTCCCGCTGTTGGTTCTCCGATTGCAACGATGGTGGCGCTATCCGGCCACCCGTTCCAGCCCTTTTGCGAGCCTGTCGAGCTGCGGCAGCACCTTGTCCGCCGTATCCGGTTGGACTTCCACGATGATCCGATCGGCGCCGGCGTCGCGGTAGTGCGGCCATTTGTCGATATCGTCCTCGGCCAGGCAGCAAGTAAGCGGCACGTCGCGGCCATACTCTTTCTTCATCGCCTCCCACTCCGCCACCTTGTCGAGGATATGATAGTCGGGTCGGACCGAGTTCGGCATCCAACCATCGCCATAATCGAGCGCCCGCTTGGCGGCATGGGGCCAGCCGCCGCCCACCAGGATCGGCGGGTGCGGTTTCTGCACGGGCTTGGGCCAGGTCATCATCAGGTCGAAGTTCACATATTTGCCGTGATACTCGGCCTTGGACCGGCTCCAAATCTCCTTCATCGCCTCGATGCGTTCCTTGGTCAGGCTGAGGCGTGTCTTGAAGTTCGTGCCATGATTCTCGATCTCGTCCCGGTTCCAGCCGACGCCGGTGCCGAAGAGGAAACGCCCGTTCGAGAGATGATCGACCGTGGCCACGCTCTTTGCGGTTTGGATCGGGTCGCGCTGGGCAACGACGCAGATGCCGGTGGCGACTTTCAGCGTCGTGGTGGCTGCCGCCGCCGCGCCGATCACCGGGAATGGGTCCATGCAGTCGTAATAGCGCTTTGGCAGCTCGCCGCCCGCGGGATATGGCGACTGGCGCGAGACCGGAATATGGCTATGTTCCGGGATCCAGAGGCTCTCGAAACTGCGCTCCTCCAGTTCCTTGGCGAGTTGAGTGACGGGCAGGGCGTAGTCGGTCATGAACATCAGGACGCCGACTTGCATGGGCAGATTCCTCCAGTGGTTATTCTTGTGGCAGGCACCGTGCCGCAAACTTGCGGATGGCGTCCAGCGTCTCCGCTTCGGCCTCGCGCCAGGGGGCGTGCCCGACGCCTTGCATCAATCGGACGTGCACCGGCGCAGGGCAGAGGCGTTCGGCGGCCTCGGCATGTGCAGCGGAGCCGTAAGGGTCCGCGAGTCCCTGCAACACGAGCACAGGAACGCGGATATGGCAGAGCGCATCCGTGATATGCCAGCCGCGGAAGCCCTCAGCGAGCCAGGAGGCGTTCCAGCCATAAAAGGCATTGTCTACATTTGCGCCGTGGTGCCGGGCAAGCTTCGCCCGAAGATCGCCTGTCTCGTAAGCCTGTTTCGCTTCGGCAATCGCTTCCAGACAGATCTGTTCGACAAAAAAATGCGGTCCCATCAGCACCAACCCTTGCACGCGCGGATCGCTGACCGTGCCGGCATAGAGGGCCGCGATGCTCGCGCCGTCCGAATGTCCCACCAATAGGCCACGGCGAAAGCCGATGGCATTCAGTAGCGTCGGCAGGACCTTGGTCGCGTGCTGCTCCATATAGTCGAGCGGCCAGGGCAATGGCTCCGGATCGCTGCCGCCATAGCCGGCGCGCGAATAGGCAAATACGCCGAGGCCGGTCGCCGTTGCGAGCTTCTCCGGAAAATCCCGCCAGAGGCCAAGAGAGCCCAATCCCTCATGCAACAAGACAAGGGTAGGTGCCTCCTCCGGCGGTGGACCGATAACGCGGTTTTCGAGCCGCGCTTCCGCTTTCGTTATCGCCTGCATCCGGCGTACCGCGCGCGATGGTGAGGCTAGGCTCGGGCGAACACATCCTTGTGCTGGCTGCACCAGTCGTCCACGGCACCCACCAGGCCATCGAACTCGCTATCGCCCATCGGCAGGGAAAGGACCATCATATTGCGTCGGGCGACGTAATACCCCCGCTCTATCATGCCGAGATGAAACAGCCCGCGCGCCGCGGCGGGCACCTTCGCGCTGTCAGCCGGGCCCGTCAACTTCTCATCGGTCAGGTGAAGCATCATCATGGAGCCGTAACCGGTTACTTGCCCGGCAATGCCGTGTGCGTCCAGCCGCTCATTCAGGCGTTCGCGCAGGCGGTTCCCGGCGGCGTTCATCGCCTTGGCGCGCTCCTTCGTATAGATCTCGGAGAGCCCGGTGACTGCCGCTGCCATGGTCAGGACGTTGTTGTTGAAGGTGCCGGCGTGGCTCAAATGCTTGGGCGCACTCGGATCGAAGTGGCCCATGATCTCCGCCTTGCCGCCGAAGGCGCCGAACGTCAGACCCCCGCCCACGTACTTGCCGAGGCTCATCATGTCCGGCGTGATGCCGCAGACGCCCTGATAACCTGCCGGGCCAAGGCGTGACGTCATGACCTCGTCAAACATCAGCACGATCTCCAGCTCCGCCGTGAGTTCCCTGAGCATGGCGAGGAACTCGGGTGTCGCGCAGATGCAGCCGCCGGAGCCGGTCATCGGCTCCAGGACCACGGCGGCGAGCGTGTCCTTGCGTTCCCGGATCAGTGCCGCCGTGCCGTCCACGTCGTTGTAGGTGCCCAGTACCCAGGGCAGGGGAATGTTCAGCTCCCGGCCGTAAGCCCCGAAGGAGAGGATGCTGCCGTGGTAGGAGCCCTCGAAGGCCAGAATCTCGTTCTTGCCGGTGACGGCGCGGGCCGTCTGCAGAGCCAGCAGATTGGCCTCCGTACCCGAGTTGGTGAAGCGCACAAGGTCCAGCGCCGGAAAGCGGCCGGTCAGCAGGTCGGCCAGTTCCGCTTCCCGGCCCGTCGGTCCGCCCAGAGTGATGCCCTTGTCCAGAGCGTCGCGTACTGCCGCCTGAATGCGTGGCTCGGAATGCCCGTAGAGACTTGCCGTCTGCTCCGTCACGAAATCGGTGGAGCTATGGCCGTCAACGTCCGTGACATGGCACCCATCGCCGCCCGCGAGCGTCAGGGGGAAGGGCGGGTAGAACAGGACCGTGCGGGTATTGCCGCCAGGCATGGAGCGTTGGGCGGCGCGGTAGGCCTCCTCGCTATTCGGATTGGCCGCCTTGAAGCGGGCTTCCGCTTCTTCCAGGGCGGCGGCGGCGTCGAAATTCGGGCGGTCGATGGTGGCATCGGTCATGGCGGAGGCTCCTCGCAGCAAGCGGCGCACTTATCTTGCTGCGGTTAGGGGGCGGCTTGCAAATATCTTGGTGGACCGCCAGGAATGCACGCACTGTTCCCGCAAATGGAAAAAGCGTTTTTGCCCATGACTGCGCCGAAAACGATCACTCTCGCCGCCCAACCCGGTTGCCTGTCAGGCCTGACCTGGGAGCAGGTCTGCGCGGCCGTGCAGAACCATGCCGAACCGGCGGGGCCGCCAGACTGGCTGGCGCCGCGCACGGCCTGCGACTGGCCGGCAGGGGAGGTGGACGAAGAAGCGCTCAGCGACGCGCTGGCGCCGCTCCAGGTTGACTGCGCCGTGCACTGGCAGGGCGAGACGCGGCGCAAGCGGGTTTTGATCGCTGATATGGATTCGACCATCGTCCAGGGCGAAACGCTGGACGAACTCGCCGCCGAAGCGGGGATCAAGGATCGTATCGCGGCAATCACGGCGCGCGCCATGCGTGGCGAATTGGACTTTGCCGAAGCCCTAATCGAACGCGTGGCCGCCCTGGAAGGGCTGGACGCCGCTGCCCTGGAGCGGACCCTGGCGCGCACGCGGATCATGCCGGGGGCGGCGGAGCTTGTGGCCACCATGCGCCGCAATGGCGCGACTTGCTGGCTTGTCAGCGGCGGCTTTACGGAATTTACCAAACCTGTAGCCGAGTGGCTGGGCTTTACCCGTCAACAGGGCAACACGCTGAAGATCGAGAACGGCAAGCTGACCGGCCACGTCGTACCGCCGATCCTCGAACGCAACGCCAAGCTCGAGGCCTTGCAGCGGGCGGTTACTGATGCCGGAACCGTACCGGATAACGCGGTAGCCGTTGGCGATGGCGCCAACGACCTGGCGATGATCCAAGCCGCGGGAATGGGGGTGGCGTTTCAGGCGAAACCGGCGGTGCGCAAGGCAGCGCGGTTCCGAGTAAACCACACCGACTTGCGCACGCCGCTTTACTATCAGGGCTATCGGGCTGCGGAGATTATCGCCGAAGCGCTGCAGTGACCGCGCCGAACCGCCGCGTTAACCTTCCTGGATCGGGACGACGACGAACCGCCGGTCGCCGTCCCGATTGATCAGGAGAAGCACCGAATTGCGGCCCGCGTCCATCGCCTGGGAAACAAAGGCTGCGACGTCCCCGGGTCGTTGGACCTTGTCCTGGTTCACCTCGACGATGACGTCGCCAACCTGCAAGCCCTTCTCTGCCGCGTTCCCGCCGGGCTCCAACTCGACAATCACAACGCCGGTGACGGCTTCGCCGATCTCATAGCGCTGCCGTAGATCGGGGTCGAGAGCAGCAAGGGTAGCGCCGATCTCTTCGATGCTCGCGGCCTCGCCGTTGACACCGCCGGTAGCCGCAACTCTGGCTTCCTGCTCCTCCAGGCGCCCGAGTTCGACGGTTAGTTGCTCGGTCTCGCCTTTCCGCCAGACCTGGACATTCACACTCTTGCCGACTTCGGTTTCCGCCACCAGCCGTGGCAGTTCGCGCATCCGGTCGACCGTCTTACCATCGAATTCGAGGATGACGTCGCCGGGCTGAATACCTGCCTCCTCGGCCGGACCGTCCTCGGTTACATTTGCGACCAAGGCACCGCGAGGCTCATCGAGGCCAAGGCTGTCCGCGATTTCCTCCGTCACCGTCTGGATGTGGACACCGAGCCAGCCACGCCGAGTTTCACCGTATTCTTGCAACTGCTCGATCACGGGTGCGGCCAGCGAAGTCGGAATCGCAAAGCCGATGCCGACACTGCCGCCGGAAGGCGAAAAGATCGCCGTGGCGATGCCGATGACCTCGCCCTGGAGATTGATCAGGGGGCCGCCGGAATTCCCTCTATTGATGGAAGCGTCCGTCTGGATGAACGCGTCATACGGGCCGGAGCGGATGTCCCGCTGACGGGCGGAAATGATGCCCGCCGTCACCGACCCGCCGAGGCCGAACGGATTACCGATCGCAACGACCCAATCCCCGACCCTCGATTTGGTACTGTCCCCGAGGGTCAGCGCCGGCAAAGAATTTTCCGGCTCCACTTTCAGAACCGCGATATCAGTCTTTTCGTCCCGGCCGATGATCTCTGCCGGCAGCGCGGTGTCATCATGGAAGCGGACAAGGATCTCATCCGCATCCGCGATAACATGATTGTTCGTCACGATGACGCCGGAAGACTCGATCACAAAGCCGGACCCGAGGCTGGTAACCCGGCGGGGAGGGCGATTGGGCCGTTCCCGGTCAAAGAATTCCTCAAAGAACTCTTCAAAGGGAGATCCTGGCGGAAATTGCGGCCGGTCAGGCCCCCTACCGCGATCAATGGTCTGAGTGGTCGAGATATTCACGATGGCCGGCAACGTCTTGTCGGCCAAGTCGGCGAAGCTTTCCGGCGCCGACCGAGCGTAAGCGCCAGGGAGTGCTGCTACCAGCACCAACAGAAATGCCAGGCTGGCGCTTGCTGCCCGGCTTGCCGAAAACGCGTACATCGCTTTTCGTCTCCTTCATGTTGGGCACGCCGTTAGCGCGCCCGGGTGTCTCCCGGCTGGCCCGGATATGGCATACATTCAGCGCCAATCAACCACTGTCGATGCCGTGACGGGCGCTCGCCGACAAATGCCGCCAAAAACATGGGCCGCCGATCCCTTGCTTTCTGGATCGGCGGCCCATGCCATTCCCTTTTCCAGACCTCCCTCGCGAGGCCGGTTTTGCGCTCCTTCGGCTACTGCGCTGCGGGCGCTGCGGCCTCGTTTGGCGAAGCCTCGGCCGGCGATCCATCCGGGGTTTGAGCTCCACCGTCTGAAGCTTCGCCTTCCGTTTGCGGTGCGAGCGGCGGCATGTCAGCCCCGCCGGGCGAAGGCCCAGTCCCGCCAGGCGAAGGCATCGAGGGCTCCAGGCTGACCGGGCCCATCTGCCGTGGCGCAAATTCGCCGAAATAGGCGAAGAAGTCGGAATCCGGGCTGAGAACCATCGTGGTGCCGCCTGGGTTCAGCGCTTTGCGGTAGGCTTCCATGGAGCGGTAAAAGGCGAAGAATTCCGGGTCCCTCCCGAACGCGTCCGCGTACAAGCGGATCGCTTCGGAATCGCCCTCACCGCGCAGCACCTGCGCCTGCCGGCGGGATTCCGCCAGGAGCACCGTGCGTTCCCGTTCGGCGCGCGCACGGATGCGCTGCGCAATTTCGGCACCCTGGGCCCGGAACTCACGGGCTTCGCGCTCGCGCTCGGATTGCATTCGCTGGTAAATCGCCTCGGCGTTGGCTTGTGGCAGGTCGGCGCGGCGAATTCGGAAGTCTACCACCTCGAGGCCAAGATTTCCGGCCGCTTCGTTCGTGTCCGCCTGGATCTGTGCCATGATATCGGCCCGCTCCTCGGAGAGAACCGACAGCAATGGCGCATTACCCACCGCGCGGCGGAGCGATGCGCTGACGATGCCGGCCAGCCGCGCCCGTGCCGCCAACTCGGTGCCGACCGCCTTGTAGAACTCCAGCGGATCGGAAATCCGGTAGCGAATAAAACTGTCGACGACGAGCCGTTTCTGGTCCGCCGCGATAATTTCCTCTGCAGGATGGTCGTAATCGAGGACCCGTGAATCGTAGTAAGTGACGTCCTGAATGAACGGCACCTTGAATTGGAGCCCCGGATCCTGGATGACCCGGATGGGGTCGCCGAACTGCAGCACCAGAGCCTGCTCTGTCTCGCGTACGATAAAGGCAGCACTGGCAGCGACGATCCCGAGCGCGATGATGACGATCCCGGCGACGATAAGGAGAGTGCGGTTCATGCTGTCTTAACTCCTACCGGTTGCCGCTTTGGGTATTGTTCTGTCCGCCGTTCTGTCCGCCGGAACGCCTCTGCAATTCTGGCAGCGGCAGATACGGCAGCACGCCGGAACCGGCAGCTTCGGTGTCGATCAGCAGTTTGTCCACATTGCCGAACACCTCTTCCATCGTTTCCAGATAGATCCGTCGGACGGTAACGTCCTTGGACACGACGTAGGATTCATAGACGCTGTTGAAACGTTCCGCGTCACCGCTGGCACGGGACACGACCTCTTGCCGGTAGGCCTCCGCTTCCTGGATCAACTGTTCCGCCTCACCACGCGCCCGGGGAATGATATCGTTCCGGTACGCCTCGGCCTCGTTCCGCAAACGCTCCTGGTCGGCCCGCGCCCGCTGCACGTCGCGAAACGCGTCGATCACTTGGCTGGGCGGATCGACCTTGAGCAGCTGCGACTGGGTGACCCGAACGCCGGCCTCGTAATTGTCCAGGATCGTCTGGAGATCCCGCTGGGCCCGCGCTTCGATCTCGGCCCGTCCTTCGGCGAGGGCGGAGGCGATCGGCGTCTGGCCGATAATCTCACGCATGACGCTTTCGGCCGCCGCCTTCACCGTCTGTTCCGGATCGCGCACGTTAAACAAATACTGGCCTGCGTCATCGATCACCCAGAATACCACGAAGTTGATGTCGACGATGTTTTCGTCGCCGGTCAGCATCAGCGCCTCTTCCGGGATCTGGCGCATGACGTCGGAACGGCCCGCCTCACCGGCGGAGCGGAAGCCGGTCTCGATCCGGTTGACACGCGTCACCTTCGGCGTCGTTACGTCCTCGATCGGATACGGCAGGTGCCAGTGCAGGCCCGGCGGAGTGGTCGAAACGAAGGCGCCGAAGCGGGTCACAACGCCCTGCTCGTCCGGCAGAACCCGGTAAAAGCCGCTGACAAGCCACAATGCGATGATAACCAGGATAACCAGGATGATGCCGCGTCCGCCGCCCATGCCCCCTGGCATGATGCGGCGTAGTGCATCCTGGCCTTTGCGGATGGCCTCTTCCAAATCCGGTGGTTGCGGTCCGCCGCCGCCGCCCCGCTGGCCGCCGCCGGAAGGCCCCCAAGGGCCGCCGCCGCCGCCGCCCCAAGGCCCACCGCCGCCGCCACGGCCTCCGCCGCCGCCCCAGGGGCCTCCGCCATGCTGATTGCTCATGGGCACGCTCTACCTTCTCACCAGTCGCGGCCAGGACGCTGGCCTTCCATCGGGAATGATCGCTCATATATGACAAGGCCAGCCGCTGCACAACCGAAGCGCGGCGATCTTCCCGTACGCCTAGGAGTAGCAGGCATGCCCGGTCCGACGGAAGCACAAGTCCGCGAGACATTAGAGAAAGTTCCAGAAGCAGCCCGGATCGTTGACGGGGTGGCCATCAAGGACGGGCATATTCAGGTATCTCTGGCGATCGACCCGGCCCAGGCAAAGGGCGCCGAGCCGATCCGGAAGGCGGCCGAGGACGTGCTGCGGGCCATGCCCGGCATTCTCTCTGCGACCGTGGTGCTGACGGCCGCGCGGGAGCCGGCGCCCGCCCAGCCCTCGCCAGCGGAGCGGAAGGCTGCCGGCGGGGCCATGAACCCGCAGTCGATGGAAGGAATCCACTCCGTAATCGCCGTTGCGTCCGGCAAGGGCGGCGTCGGCAAATCCACGGTCGCTGCCAATTTGGCCGTGGCGCTGGCACAAAGCGGGCTGCGTGTCGGCCTGATGGACGCAGATATCTACGGCCCGTCGGTTCCGCGCATGCTGGGCGTGCACCGCAAGCCCGAAAGCCACGACGGCAAGGTCCTGATCCCGCTGGAAGCGCACGGCATCAAGCTGATGTCCATGGGCTTCATGGTGGATGAGCGCACCGCGATGATCTGGCGCGGGCCCATGGTAATGAGCGCCGTGCAGCAGATGCTTTTCCAGGTCGAATGGGGCGAACTGGATGCCCTGATCCTCGACCTGCCGCCCGGCACCGGCGACGCGCAACTCACCATCGCGCAGCGCGTGAAGATGGCGGGGGCGGTAATCGTCTCCACGCCGCAGGACATCGCCTTGCTCGATGCGCGGCGCGGCATCACTATGTTCGACAAGGTCGGCGTGCCGGTGTTCGGCATCGTCGAGAACATGAGCATGTACATCTGCCCGAACTGCGGGCACGAGGCGCACATTTTCGGCCATGGCGGCGCGGCGGCGGAGGCCGAGAAGGGCGGCGTCGATTTCCTCGGGGCCATTCCCCTCTCGCTGCCGATCCGGGAGCAGGCCGACGCGGGCGCCCCCATGGTGGCTGCCGCGCCGAACAGCCCCGAAGCCAAGGCTTTCCGGGAAATTGCGGAGCGGGTGAAGGCGAAGCTCTGATGGCCGCCTTCGCCAGCCCCGCGTCGCCGTCAGACAATCATAAAGTGTTTCCTTCTCCGAACCCTTTGTACGTGCCGTTGAGGCTGCCATCGGGGTTGTATTTCTTTACGACCCCGTCCTGCACCAGCACATCGAAGCAGCGAAGCCTGCCATCATCGATGCCGTTCCAGGAAATGCAGATGCTGTCGTCATTCGCTACGCCGTAAAAGCCGGCGCCGCTCCAGTCGCCGCCGACAAGTTCTCCCGAAAGCTTGTTTTCCCGTCCGTAGTGAATCCGGACGGTCTTGTCGCCGGAAGCGGAGACCCAGGTTCCGGTATTGCCCACAAACACCTCCGCAATCTCATTTGCGGCCAAGGCTCTCGCTCCTTGCTGAAGCGCCTTCTGCTTCTCGCTTGCCGCCGCCGATGCGCCGGCGGCTGCCATCAAGCATATCGCGGCAACAGAATTGCCGATCAAACGCGTCGATGTCATAGCGTTCTCCTTTCGCTGGTCGCTTCGGCCGGCTCTGGACGGCACCGTCTTGAGCCGGTCCGCCGACGCTAATGCCGGCCATCACCGCAGCGTGAGTTGCAAGTCAGCAAAGTCTCCATGCAACAATGCATTGGTATGGATTGGGACGATCTACGCATCTTTCTCGCCGTTGCCCGCTCCGGCTCACTAACGGCTGCGTCGCGGGCCTTGGCGGTCAATCAATCGACCGTTTCCCGGCGGCTCATGGCGCTCGAGGAACGGTTGGGCGCGCGGCTGCTGGATCGGGGGCCGATGGGCCACGTTCTGACGGGCTCCGGACTGGAATTGCTGGAGACTGCCCGGAGCGTGGAAGAAAAATTCGCAGCCATCGACCGGCGGGTCACTGGTCGAGATAAAGAACTGAAAGGCGTTTTGCGGGTCACTTGCACAGACAACTTCGTCAACAGCTATCTGGCGCCGCATTTTGCGCGGTTCGCTGCCGCCCACCCGGAAATCGACCTGCAGATTCTGACTCGCTATCAGCATATCAGCCTGGCGCGCCGCGAGGCGGACGTCGCCATCCGCACGACAATGACCCCGCCGGAAACCCTGGTAGGGCGCCGCCTGTTCCGGTTCGCTTTGGCCGCATACGGCGCTGCCGATGTCGTGGCCTCGCTGCCGGAAACGCCACCACCGTCCGAGCTACACTGGATTGGCTGGAACAGCGAGGCCTACAACCAACTGATGATCACCCGTCATTTCCCGGACGCGAACATCCGGCATCGGGTCGACAGCCTGCTCGACATGCGGGCGCTGGCCCGTGAAGGGCTCGGCATCGCTGTCCTAGGCTGCTTTGCGGCCGATCCAGACCCTACACTTTCGCGGGTCTACCCTCGTCCAATTACAGAAAACGACATGGATCTGTGGGTTCTTTCGCATCCGGATGTCCGCTTGGCGGCCCGCGTCCGGGCGTTCACCAAGTTTATCGCGGATGCCTTCCTTGCCGATCGGGACCTGTTCGAAGGGCACCGCCACCAAGAAGCCCAACTCGGCCGCCGGACGATGGGGACCTTATCGTCATGAGTATTAACGGAGGAAAAAGGCGGACAGGCCTAGGCCCCTCTCCCTATCGAATATCGCTCGATCCGCGCGCGGCCGCGGACCATCGGCACGTGTCCCCGAGCGCAGACCGCAACTTCGAACCGCTCGCAGCCGAACTGGCGAAGTGCTTGCCTGCCTCGGGCCACGTGTTGGAACTCGGCAGCGGGACCGGCCAGCACGTCGCGGGCTTCGCTTCGCGCTTTCCTCATTTGGAGTGGACTCCGAGCGATCCCGATCCAGCCGCCCGCTCAAGCATTGCGGCTTGGTCGGCGCACGCTGCCCTGCCCAACCTGCGGCCCCCGCTGGACCTGGATTTGAGCGCTGCCGCTTGGAACAACGGAATAGAGCCGGGCGTTGACGCGCTGCTGGCAATCAATGTGTTGCAGGTGGCGCCGTGGTCGGCTTGCGCAGGCCTGA